>PARU01000012.1 GCA_002712065.1 Rickettsiales bacterium
TAGATTCAGCAACCATGATGAACAAAGGTTTAGAAATTATTGAAGCACATCATTTGTTTGGCATGGAGTCTAAAAAAATTAAAGTCTTGATTCATCCGGAGTCAATTGTTCATTCTTGCGTATCTTATGTTGACGGATCTGTCTTAGCTCAAATGGGAGTACCAGATATGCGCACCCCAATCGCTGTTAGCCTTGCTTGGCCAAAAAGAATTAAAACAAGTTTTGAAGCGCTTGATCTTGGATCTCTTAAGTCATTAACTTTTCGTGATCCTGACTTGGATACATTTCCCGCGTTGAACTTAGCAAGACAAGCTCTTGATATGGGTGGTTTTGCTCCGACAGTTTTAAATGCTGCTAACGAAGTAGCTGTTTATGAATTTTTGGATAAAAATATATCTTTTTTAGATATTACAAAAATTGTTGAAAAGGCATTAGAAGAAGTTCCTTCGGGTAGCGCTACAAACCTTACACAAATCTATGAAATTGATAAAAATACCCGGGAAAGGGTTCTCAAAGAGACAAAACCATCTATAATCTCGAAGTCTACTGCATAGCAGTAATTTTTAGGAGGTTATAAATATGGAGTATCTTTCTTGGATTCCTGAATATTTGGTACCATTTCTCATTATCATTACAATATTAGTTTTTGTCCATGAAATGGGCCACTACTTGATAGCCAAAAGATATGGTGTAAAAGTAGAGGTTTTTTCCATTGGTTTTGGTCGCGAGCTTTTCGGCTGGAACGATAAATCAGGAACACGTTGGAAATTCAGCCTGATACCAATGGGGGGTTATGTCAAAATGTTTGGTGATGCGGATCCAGCAAGCACTCCATCAAAAAGCATTAAGAAGCTTACACCTCAAGAGAGAGCGCGCTCACTACATTATAAAAGTGTTGGGCAAAGATCCGCGATTCTTTTTGGNGGACCACTCGCAAACTTTATTTTTGCTATTTTTTTAATGTCCGCCATGTTTATGTCTATTGGNCAACCTTATTCTTCACCTGTCATTACCGATGTTGTTAGTAGCAGCGCAGCTGAAATTTCAGGAATGAAAATAGGGGATCGACTTCTTTCGGTTGATGGAAGAAAAATTGGACGTTTTGAGGACTTGCAGATGATTGTNCAATCTAGTNCAAATAAAAAACTGAAAGTAGTGGTCAANAGAAATGGACAAGAGCGTCTAATTTATGCGTCGCCTCAATTAGTTTCTCGAGTCGATAATTTAGGGAATGAGACGAAAATAGGTGTTCTTGGAATTAAAGGAGGCAAGAAAGAATTTATCAAGAGAGGATTTTCCGCAGCAATTTTTTATTCGTGTCTGGAAACTTACAGGATTGTAGAATTAACATTNGCNTATGTTGGAGAGATGATACTTGGCAGTCGCTCAGGAGAAGAATTGGCCGGTCCTTTGGGAATCGCTAAGATTTCTGGCGATACTTTTAAGCAAGGATTTGTAAGCATTTTGTGGCTTAGTATCATAATTTCTATTAATCTCGGTCTTATTAACCTTTTTCCCATACCACTTTTAGACGGCGGTCATTTGCTTTTTTATGCTATAGAGGCTATTCGGGGAAAGGCGTTAAGCTTAAAAACACAAGAAATTGGTTTTAAGATTGGTCTTATCNTATTANTTTCTTTAATGTTTTATGCTACCTGGAATGATCTAAGTAAGGTTTTTTAGGAAGGGAAGATAGATAGATGTCAGACGGACCCAAAGGTACATTTTCGTTCGTATCGTTTTTTTCGATTCTGCTTCTTTTTTTTGTAGTAGGAGGAAAGGGTATTGCTTTGGCCGATTATGCAAAGACCCCCGGCGGCTATTATTCTAAAATGCCGAGCACTTACTTAAGAACTGATAAAATTTTTAGAAAGAATCTCGATAAACGCTANACGACCGAAATTCAGGATAGCNTTGAAGATAGCGAATCTATTCCTTCTCCTTACGATGACGAATCATTGGGGAAGGGCAGTCCTAAAATCAGTGTTAATCAAATCAAGATTCGTGGCAATCAGCGTATTGAGAAAGATACAATCTTAACTTATTTAAATTTTAAAGCAGGAGCAAAAATTTCACAGCAGCAGATAGACAAATCGATAAAGGATCTTTTTGCTACTGGCTATTTTATGGACGTCAATATTCTGCATAAAGATAATCTAATTACTGTTACCGTAAAAGAGAATCCGGTCATAAATCAAATTTCTTTTGAAGGAAATGAGGACTTTAAGGATGAAACTTTAAAGGAAGAGATTAGTCTAAGATCACGCTTAGTTTATACGAAATCAAAACTACTGTCTGATACCAAGCGTTTACAAGAAGTGTATAGACGAAGCGGGAGGTTCTCCGCAAAAGTATTACCAAAAATTATAAAACTTTCTAGTAATAGAATTAATATTGTTTTTGAAATAAATGAAGGGAAAGTAACGCGCGTATCTAAAGTAAATTTTATTGGCAACAAGGAATTTTCGGATAGTACTCTCTTAGATGTTATTACAACTAAAGAAAGTCGTTGGTATAAATTCTTTTCAGTCGATGACACATATGATCCAGATCGAATTAACTATGATCGTGAGCTGTTAAGGA
Source organism: Rickettsiales bacterium (assembly GCA_002712065.1). Lineage (GTDB taxonomy): Bacteria > Pseudomonadota > Alphaproteobacteria > UBA8558 > UBA8558 > UBA8558. The sequence continues at coordinate 2,584 of PARU01000012.1, forward strand.
GATACTACCTAAAGAATGGTTATGTTGATTTTAGGGTAGTTTCGGCAATTGCAGAACTTACTTCCAATAAAAAGAATTTTTTTATTACCTTTACCATCATTGAGGGTGATCGATATAAAGTTTCTGATGTTGACGTAAAGGTTAGTATTCCTGAATTAGATAAAGAAGATTTTCTTGAGGTTATAGAGACCGAGAAAAATGAATGGTACAGCTCGGATGATGTAGACAAGAGTTTAGAGAATATTGAATCTTTATCAGGGAGCATGGGCTATGCTTTTGTTGATGTCGTGCCAAGAATTAAAAGGGATCAGAAGGATAAAACGTTAACGGTTAATTATACGGTTAAGGAGGGAAAAAAAGTTTTTGTTGAGAACATTGATATTGTGGGTAACAGAAGAACTCTTGATAAAATTATTAGAAGAGAATTTTTAATTTCTGAAGGGAGCCCATTTAGTTCGGAGAAAGTTAGAAAATCAAAAGATGAGCTAAGAAGATTAGGTATTTTTGAAAAAGTTGAAGTTGAGACAGAATCAGGAAGTAGTCCTGATAGAGTCAATGTTAATGTCGAAGTGCAAGAACGTGCTACTGGAGAATTTACCATAGGTGCTGGTTATTCAACATCGGACGGTCCTGTTGGAAATACACATATTCGTGAAAGGAACTTGCTCGGAAAAGGACAGGACTTAAAATTATCGTTTTCTTTATCTGGAAGAACATCTCAGATTGATCTGAGTTTTACTGAGCCATATTTTATGGATAAAGATTTATCAGCGGGTTTTGATATTTTCAAAATCGAAAGAGATTATCAGGATGAAAGCGGTTATAAATCTGATGAAACTGGTTTAGGATTCAGGGCAGGTTACGATCTTGTCGGCGATTTTAAACAATTCTGGAAATATACCTTAAGGCGAGATGACATACATGAAGTAACCAGCGACGCATCTAACGTTATAAAAGGACAGGCAGGATCTAGTGTGACGTCCTCCGTGGAGCAAAGATTAGTTTATGAAAATAGAAACGATATTTATAATCCTACTGATGGTTATTACTGGAGCGTGGGGACTACATATGCTGGGTTAGGAGGCAGTGTTGATCATTTTAAATTACAATTATCAAGCGCATATTATCACAGCCTGTTACCTGGCTATATTGCAACCATTAGAGGTAAAGTGGGTTATGTCGTAGGAATTGATGAAGACGTAAAAGTTTCAGATCGTTTTTTTCTAGCACCTGAGCAGCTAAGGGGTTTTGATGTGAATGGTGTTGGACCAAGGGATATCTCGACAAACGATTCTTTGGGTGGAAATAAATTTTATACCGTACAAACAGAACTTACTTTTCCGATAGGACTGCCTGACGAACTTGGTATTGATGGAAGAGTGTTTTCTGATTTCGGATCAGTATGGGGTATTGATGATGAAGGAACGAATATAGTTGACAAAAGTTCTGTACGTATTACAGCTGGTGTAGGATTGGGTTGGAAATCACCATTTGGCCCAGTGGCTATATACGTAGGTCAACCGCTTGTTAAAGAATCTAACGATAAGGTGAAGCAGTTTAATTTTACTTTTGGAACAAAGTTTTAGCATGTTAAGTACTTGTAAAAATTTTATTTTTTTATTTTTAATTCTATTTCTTTGCTTGAACACGATTCCTGTTACTGCAGGAGAAGCTGATTCTAAAAAAACACGTACGGTTAAAAGTGAAAAAGCACCTATACCCAGAATTGCGATTATTAATTTACAGAAGCTAATGCAAGCATCTACTGCAGCACAAAGTTTGAGAAAACAAGTAGAAAATGTAGCAACAAAAACTAGAGATTTGATAGCAAAAAAAGAGGACGAAATGCGAGATGCTCAAAGGGAACTTGCAAAACAAAAGACGGTCCTTGCCAAAGATGCTTTTGAAAAGAAAAAACAGGCATGGGAAAAGAAGGTAAAACTTTTAAACGATGATGTGGAAAGTCGTAAGGAAGGCATTGCAAGAGCATCAGATGCTGCCGTCTTAAAAATCCAAAAGGAAATCGCATCAATTCTTGATAAAGTTACAGAGAGAAAAAAAATTAATGTTGTATTAAGAACTGATCAAGTAATGCAATATAGCCCTNACTTAGACGTCACAGCTGAAGTCTTAACGGAACTGAATAATAATCTCAAAGATGTTAAGCTTGACATGAAGGCTGGATTAAAGAAAAAGAAGAAAGAAAAGACACCGGCTCCTAAAGATTAATGACCACGTCAAGCTTTAACGAAAAACCAAAACCACAATCCCTCTTGGAATTATCAAAGATTAGTGGTTGTAAAATCAGACAATGCGCAAATACCGCTAAAATTTTTAAGAATATCGCTACTTTAACTGAAGCAACTAAGAACGATATAAGCTTTTTTGACAATAGATCCTATTTTTTGCATTACAAAAAAAGCAAAGCGGGCGCTTGTGTTGTTAGACCAGAGGATGTCGGTTCTGCTCCAAGGAACATGGCTTTATTGGTGACAAGCTCTCCTTATTCCGCTTATGCATTAATTACAGATGCTTTTTATCCTAATCAGCCAATAAAAGATGCTATTCACCCTTCTGCTGTTGTTCATCCAAAAGCAAAGGTTGGAAAAAATTGTTATATTGCTCCGCATGTTGTTATTTCAAAAAAGGCAAAAATTGGGAGATCCTGTTTTATAGAATCAGGTACCTATATAGGACCATCTGTTATAATTGGTAATAATTGTTATATTGGAGCAGCGTCTACCATCACTTATTGTGTGGTCGGTGATGATGTTATAATACATTCTGGAGCGCGAATTGGTCAGGACGGATTTGGTTTTGCTGTACATAAAGGAAGAAATATTAAGGTAAAACAGTTGGGAGCTGTTAGAATCTCCAAACATGTTGAGATAGGTGCTAACACCACGATTGATCGAGGAGCTATATCCGATACTGTCATAGGAGAGGGCACTAAAATTGATAATTTGGTACAAATTGCTCACAATGTTCAAATTGGAAAAGATTGTTTTATAGCGGCTCAAGTCGGTATTTCTGGAAGNGCAAAAGTAGGAAATCGAGTAGCGATAGGAGGACAATCAGGAGTTGCGGGGCACTTGAAAATTGGAGATGGAGTTCAGATTGCTGGAAAAAGTGGTGTCACTAAAAGCATTAAAGCTAACCAAACTGTTGCTGGTTTTCCAGCCATTCCTATAAGAGATTGGAGGAGAGGTGTATCTCTTGTATCCAAATTAGTTAAGCAAACAAATAAAGAAAAAAAATAGGGCATTGAAATTGGAGAAAGCAATAGGAATAGAGGAAATAAAAAAATTAATACCGCACAGGGANCCCTTTCTATTAATTGAGGGCTTAGAAAATATCTCACCACATGAAAGCGCTACAGGCATTAAAGACGTTTCGCTATCTGAATATTATTTTCAAGGCCACTTTCCAGAAAAAGCTATCATGCCGGGAGTTTTAATCATTGAGGCAATGGCCCAGACAGCAGGAGCACTTGTCATGCATAGTTTAGGGAAAGCAAGAAACAACAATCTTGTTTATTTTATGTCTATCGAAAGCGCACGTTTTAGAAAACCCGTTTTTCCGGGAAATAGAATGTTGCTACCTGTTTCTGTCAAACACGCAAGAAAGGAAACATGGAAATTTAAAGGAGAGGCNTTTGTTAATAACGAACTTGTTGCTGAGTCAATTTTTACGGCAATGATTACGAAGAATTAAAATGACAAAAATTCATCCAACAGCAATTATTTCCAGTTCTGCAAAAATTGCAAAAGGAGTTAAAGTTGGTCCATACTCAACGGTAGGATCTAATGTAGTATTAGATGCGGATGTTGAAATTATTTCACATGCATCAATTGACGGATATACAAAAATTGGCTCTGGGACAAAAATTTTTCCCTTTGCTTCTATAGGGTCTCCTCCACAAGATTTAAAATACAAGGGTGAGAAATCATCAACCATTATTGGAAAAAATAATATTATTAGAGAATATGTTACTATCAATCCTGGAACACAAGGCGGTGGGCTTGTTACAAAAACTGGAGATAAATGTTTATTAATGGCAGGTTCACATGTTGCTCACGATTGCAAACTTGGAGATAATGTGATTTTGGCAAATAACGCAACTTTAGGAGGTCATGTTGAAATTGGTGATTTTGCAATTTTAGGTGGCTTGAGCGGTGTTCATCAGTTTGTGCGAATTGGACGCCATGCCATGATAGGCGGACTGTCTGGCGTTGAGAATGATGTAATACCTTACGGATCTGTAAAAGGAAATCGTGCATTTATTGTGGGTCTAAACGTTATTGGGTTAAAGAGAAGAGGGGTGCCAAGAGAAGCGATTCACTCTTTAAGAAAAGCTTACAGATTGTTGTTTGCTCAAGAAGGAACCTTGGCAGAAAGAGTTGAAGATGTTGCAAAAATGTTTCTAGACAATGAGCCGGTTATGGAAATTGTTTCTTTTATTCGAAAAGATTCTTCGAGATCAGTTTGTCAACCAGAAATAGAACATGCTGCCTAAACTAGGTATTATTGCGGGGAAAGGAAAGCTTCCGGGCTATCTAATTAATTCTTGTAAGTTAGATAGAAGAGATTTTTTCGTTGTGGCAATAGAGGGACAGGCAAACCCTAAAATTACTAAAAATGTTCCCCATATTTGGGCAGATCTAAAGAATATTGGAGGAGCCTTCAGAGAACTTAAGGATAGAAAAGTTAAGGAAGTTGTTATGGCGGGATCAGTAAAAAGGCCATCTTTCTTCGAAATAAAACCGGATTTTATTACAGCCAAGGTTCTAAAGAAAATCATTCAAAATACTCTTCTGGGTAAAAAAGCAATCGGAGATGGAAAAATGTTTTCTTTTCTTATCCAGGCTATAGAGGAATTGGGCTTCAAGGTGGTTGGCTTGCAAAGAATTTTGGTAGATGCGTTGGCAAAGAAGGGGATTTATGGAAAATGTCGACCTGATAATTTGGCAACCCAAGATATTGAAACTGGTGTTAAAATTGCCAGATCTATAGGGAAGCTAGATATAGGTCAATCTGTAATAGTTCAACAAGGAACCGTGGTTGGTGTAGAGGCTGCTGAAGGAACTGACGATCTAATCAAAAGGTTTGGAAAATTTAAATTAAGCGGTGATGGCGGAGTTTTGGTGAAAATTGGAAAACCTCATCAAGACAAGCGCGTTGATCTTCCAACTATAGGTATGGATACTGTTAGAAACTCTATTAATGTTGGACTAAAGGGGATAGCTATAGAAGAAAGATCTACAATAATCATTGATAAAGAGAAAATTATCCCATACGCAAACCGAAATAATTTCTTTTTGATTGGTGTTTGAAATAAAGAAAGACAGATATCAGAGTCGGAAAAAAGTAATCTTTATTATCTCCGGAGAACCTTCAGGAGATATTTTGGGTGGAGAATTAATCAAGTCTCTAAAAGCTTCTGGTCGGAAACTATCTTTTATTGGAATTGGCGGACGGTATATGTTGGATCAGGGGTTACGAACTATTTTCCCAATGGGAGATCTTTCTGTAGTAGGGCTTGGCGAGATTTTTCCTCATATACCAAAGTTACTAAAAAGATTTTATCAAACAGTAGAAAAAATTAAAAATATTTTACCAGATATTATAGTTACGATCGATTCCCCTGACTTTTCTTTTAGATTAAGCAAAAACCTTAAAAAACATGATTCGACAAAAAATATTCCAATTATTCATTATGTCGCTCCTACGGTTTGGGCGTGGAGAGAGGAAAGATCTAAGAAAATAGCTAAAGTGGTAAATCATCTTATGACGTTATTTCCATTTGAGGCGAAATATTTTAGAAGACACGGTTTGAAAACAACATTTGTTGGCCACCCAATATTCGATAAAAGACTAGATCCTAAAAACGCAGTAGAAGCTTTTAAAAATAAAAAGAAGATCTCGGGGAATCCTTTATTATGTCTGTTGCCCGGATCGAGGAGAAGTGAGATTACAAAACTGATGCCGATTTATTTAGAAACGATAAAATTATTGGCAGAAAAATACCCAGGATTAGCGCTCGTAATTCCTATTTTATCTAAGACCAGATCAGTACTTCAGAGATCTTTAGGTAAAATAACAGTGCCTTATCATCTAGTTACAGATTCTCTAGAAAAAGATTTAGCCATCAGATCGTCGGATTTAGCTTTGGCTACCTCCGGTACGGTTTCCCTGGAATTATCTTTATTAAAAAAGCCACACGTAATTGCATATAAATTAAACCCTATTACTTTTAAGCTTATCAAGGCTTTTGCAAAAGTTGATTTTGTGACAATTGTTAACATTGTTGCTAAGAGAGAAGTCGTTCCCGAATTTCTCCAAGAAAGATGCCAAGCGAACGAATTGTTTAGTGCGTTAGATTCTTTAATTCGAAACAAAAGGAAACGAACCGAACAAATTTCATCTATAGTTAGTGTTTTAAAGAAAATAAAAAAGAACAAAAACCCCGCAAGCTTTAACGCTGCTCAAGTGGTACTGGAGTATTGTAAGTAAATTATAATTTTTTCGGAACGTCGGCTGGCAAAGCTATCATCCTTGGTCTTATTTTTCGCTCATTAATTGGCACATATTCTCTTTTGGTTTTTCCCACATACAGCTGTCTTGGTCTTCCAATTTTTAATTGACCTTCTTCCATCATTTCTTTCCACTGTGCTATCCATCCTGCGGTACGCGCAACCGCAAAAAGCGCAGTAAACATTGATCCTGGCAAGCCCAGTGCTTTTAGGATAATCCCTGAGTAGAAATCTACATTAGGATAGAGTTTTTTCTTAACAAAATACTCATCTTCAAGAGCAATTTTTTCAAGATTCAATGCAAGATCAAATAATTCACTTTTTTTAGAACGACTCTCTATTACCTCATGGCATATTTCTTTTAGAACTGATGCGCGGGGATCATGATTTTTGTATACTCTATGACCAAACCCCATCAACCGAAACGAATCGTTTGGATCTTTAGCTTTTCGAATATATGAACCAATATTTCCCTTGTTTTGCATTTCCTCAAGCATGTCCACGACAGCTTCATTTGCTCCACCGTGCGCTCTTCCCCAAAGGGAAGCTATTCCTGCCGCCATACAAGCAAAGGGATTGGCTCCTGATGATCCAGCAAGTCTTACAGTAGAGGTCGAGGCGTTTTGTTCGTGATCTGCGTGCAAGACCAGTATAGTGTCAATAGCCTTCGCTTTAATGGGGTCCACTTCATATTCTTGTGTTGGAGTACCAAACAGCATATGTAAAAAATTTTCTGAATAGTTCAAGTNATTTTTTGGATACATAACTGGCTGTCCGATTGAAAATTTATAAGCAAGAGCAGCGACTGTTGGTATTTTTGCAATAACTCTACTTACTGCAGCCCATTGACCAGCTGTTGATGAATAATCGTATTTAGATTCATGATAAAAAGCTGATAATGCGCCTACCATACCAACTAACATAGCCATGGGATGAGCATCTCGTCTAAACCCTTGAGAGAATCTTTGTACTTGTTCATGAACCATCGTATGTAACGTTATTGCTTGAGAATATTTTTTTTTCTGTTCCGGATTAGGAAGTTCCCCATTAATTAGAAGNTATGAGACTTCTGTAAAATCACCATTCNTTGCAAGATCTTCAATATNGTAGCCTCTATATTGAAGGATGCCANGNTCACCGTCGATAAAAGATATCGCTGATTTGCAGCTACAGGTTGAGCTAAAGCCCGGATCAAATGCAAGATATCCGGTTTTTGAATAAAGNGNACGGGTGTCAATAACCTTAGGCCCNGCGCTGGATTCTAAAACTGAGAAATTATACTCTTTCCCTGATGAATTATCTCTCAGCGTGATTGAATGTGTTTCTTTCTTATCTTTTTCTTTTGTCAAAATATACCCCCTAGTATCTTTTAATGAAATCTTGCAATCTCAATAAGGTTTCTTTTTTCTCAAGAATTTCCATAACCTCAAATATTGGAGGAGATGTTGTGGATCCTGTTAATGCTATTCGAATNGGTTGAGCAATATCACCGAGTTTTATTTTTNCTTTCTCAGAAAATTTTCTAACAATNTCCTCTATTTTATTAGCCTTCCATTCTTTAATTTTTTCAATTTCTTTTATAATATCTGATATCCTGTTATTCGATTCTTTATTAACTGTTTTTAACGCCTTCCCATCAATATTTATTGGTCGCTTGAAAAAGAACAAAGAATTTTCTGTTAGCTCTACAATCGATTTTGCTCTCTGTTTTAAACTTTTCATAGCATTCATCAACATTTTTTTCTCTTTTTTTTCTACGCTTATATTAAAACTCTCCTTTAGATAGCGACTTACCACTAATATTAATTCTGTATCTTTGCAGGATCTAATATAATGTGCATTTACATTATCTAATTTATCCATATCGAATTTAGCTGCCGCTTTTCCAACATCTGCTATATCAAACCACTTGATTGCCTCTTCATTTGATATAATTTCCTGATTTCCATGGCTCCAGCCGATCCTTAAAAGATAATTATTCAGTGCATTCGGAAGATATCCCATTTTTCTATATTCGCTAATTGCTAGAGCACCGTCTCTTTTTGATAATTTTCCACCTTTAGGCGAAAGAATTAGGGACATATGAGCAAATTCCGGAATCTCCCATCCACATGCCTTGTAAATTTGTATTTGCCTGAATGTATTTGTTAAATGATCATCTCCTCTTATAACGTGAGTAATGCCCATATCATGATCATCTACAACTGCCGATAGCATATAAGTGGGAGTGCCATCCGCTCGTAAAATAATCATGTCGTCAAGCTCCTTGTTCGCTACTGTGACATCACCCTGGATTAAGTCTTTGATATTTGTTAGTCCTTCATTCGGTGCCTTGAATCTAATTGTCGGGTTAATACCACTAGGAGCATCGCTTGGATCTCTGTCTCTCCACTTTCCATCATAACGGATCGGTTTACCTTTTTTCATAGACTCATTTCTCATTTCTTCTAGTTCTTCAGGAGAACAATAGCATTTATACGCTTTTTCTTCGGCAAGCAATTGTTGGGCAACTTCTACATGTCGATTTATATTTTTAGATTGGTACACAGGATCTTCATCAGCTTTTATTCCCATCCATTCTAATCCCTCCAATATTTCCGAAATAGCTTCTTTTGTTGATCTTTCCTTGTCTGTATCTTCTATACGAAGCTGATATTTTCCGTTGTGATGTCTACTGTATAGCCAATTAAATAAAGCCGTACGGGCACTTCCGATGTGCAGCATTCCAGTAGGTGAGGGGGCAAAACGTGTTATGACGGTCATTTTAAATCATCATCCTTTTTAAAAATCGAATAGCAAGAAATCTTTTTAAATTATTTTGCTTGTAAGGGCTTCAAGATTAACTGAGGGAGAAGAAATTCTCTAATATTTCCTCATTAAGCCAACTAAGCGACCTTGAATCTTTATTCTTTCAGGATTGTATATTTGCGTTTTGTAGGATTTATTTGCTGGCTCAAGAGCAATAGAATTTTGATATTTTCTAATTTTTTTTAAGGTTGCTTCTTCTTGATCAATTAGAGCAATTACGACATCACCATTATTCGCTTCCTCACAGCTTTTTATTATTGCGACATCCCCATCTAAAATTCCCGCATCTAGCATAGAATCACCACTAACTTTTAGAGCAAAATGATTGCCCTGTTTTATCATTGCAGGTGGAATTGAAATAGATTCCGTTTCGTTTCTTAATGCCTCAATAGGCNTACCCGCTGCCACAAAGCCATATAGGGGTATTTCTTTATAATTATCTTCTTCCTTAGAATCTTTTCCGGGAGCTGGGGTTTCTGCAGCAACTTTAAGGTTAGATTCGTCGGTATTTTTTTTTGCCATTTCTTCTGGATCACGAATGATCTCTAACGCCCTTGCTTTTTTGGGGAGCTTCCGTACAAAACCCCTCTCTTCTAAAGCGGTAATGAGTCTATGAATTCCTGATTTAGATCTTAGTTTTAAGGCGCTCCTCATTTCATCATAAGAGGGGCAGACACCATTCTCTGCTATTTCCTTCTTTAAATAGCTTAAAATTTCATATTGTTTTTTAGTAAGCAAAACTGGGAAATACTCCTAATTTTTATGTTTATTCACTATAGAACAAAGAAGAACAAAAGTGAAACACTTTTTGTTCTTAGAAAGTTCTTTTTTAAATTTTAGAACAATATTTAGCTTTTATTTTTGTAGGTTCCGGACTTTCCTCCGGATTTGTGAATTAGTTTGATATTCGTGATCTCTATCGATTTTTCCAAAGATTTGCACATGTCATATATGGTTAAAGCAGTAACGGAAACTGCAGTTAAAGCCTCCATTTCTACTCCAGTTTTTCCATGGATTTTGCTTGTTGCGCGGATATTGATACAATTTTTTTTGTCATTGAAAGAAAATTCAATACTGATGGAATCAATTTCCAGAGAGTGGCAGAGGGGTATTAACTGACTAGTTTTTTTGGCCGCCATAATACCAGCAATTCTTGCTACGTTAAGAACATCACCTTTTTTCGCTTTATTAGCTTTTATTTTTTTTAAAATTTTTTCCCCAACGACTACAGAACCTTTTGCAATAGCGACTCTTGCTGTGGATCTTTTTTTAGAAATATCCACCATTTTTGCATTTCCCTCTTTGGTTATGTGGGTAAAAGTTTTCATTCTTCTAAAATTTTACATTACTGAGTCTTTTTGTTTTGTCTTCTATATTATTAGATCTCATTAAAGTTTCGCCGACTAGCAGACCATTAATCTTACATTTAAGCATTTTTATTATGTCTTCTTCGTTATTTATTCCACTCTCAGAAACTATTATACGGTTTTTGGGAACGAGTGGTGCTATTTCTTTAGTTACCGAAAGGTCGGTTTTCAAAGTTTTTAGATTGCGGTTATTAATCCCAATTAGCTTAGATTGTAGATTTAAAGCTTTTTCTAGGTCGCGTTTATTATGAATTTCGATCAATACATCCAACCCACAATCCAATGCTACCCTTTCTAATTCCTGCGCTTTTTTGATTCCTAGTGTTGCCATGATAAGCAATATACAATCCGCACCAATGATTCTTGACTCTATTACTTGATACGGATCAAAAATAAAATCTTTTCTTAATATAGGTAGATTAGTAATTTTTCTGATAGTTGATAAATACTCATTACATCCTCCAAAATATTTTTTATCTGTCAAAACAGATAAACACGTAGCTCCTCCTTTTTCATAAGCGAGGGCAATTTTTTTTGGATTAAAGTTTTTTCTAATTAGGCCGCCGCTTGGAGATGAGTGCTTTACCTCGGCAATTAAAAAATATTTTTTACGACTAATCTTTTGCTGGATTTTTTTAAGAAAACTTTTTGGCTTTTTAATTTTTTTTAACGACTTAATAAGAGACGATTGGGGTATTATCTTTTTCCTTTTTCTCACAAATTCTTTCTTGTAATTGAGAATTTCATTGAGTTTATTTTTCATTTTTTGTTATTAGTAATTTTAATTAATTTTTTGAGGGTATCTTTTGCTCTTCCTGATTCGATAGCTGTTTCTGCTATCTTTATTCCATCAGAGAGTCCTATTGATGTCTTAGAGATTTTTATCGCTGCTCCAGCATTCAGTAAACAAATATCCCTGAAAGGACCTTTTTTCCCGTCCAACATATTTTTTATAGCTTCGGCATTTCTTTTAGGACTTCCTCCTTTTAAGAGTTTCAAGCTAGCTTTGGGAATGTTAAACTTTCTCGGGTTTATCTTAAAGTATCTAATTTTAGAGCCTTTAATTTCGGCGACATTCGTTAGGCCTGTTGTTGTAATTTCATCTAAACCATCCTGACCGTGAACTACCCAGGCACACTTCATATTGAGTTTTGTCAGTACTTTTGCAACTGTTTTTACCAACTTATTTGAATAGACGCCTATTAATTGGTATTTGCACTGTGCAGGGTTAAGCAACGGTCCTAAGATATTAAATATTGTTCTTATGCCAAGATCTTTCCTTACTTCAGCAACATGCTTCATTGCTGAATGGTAGTTGGGTGCCATTAAAAAACATATATTTGCGTCTCTTAAAGTTCTCTCAGATTTTTCTCTTTCAGTGTTAATATTTACTCCCAAAGCAGAAAGCACATCCGCTGATCCAGATTTGGATGTAATAGAGCGATTCCCATGTTTAGAAACAGGAATTCCGCAGCTTGCCGTAATGATTGCTGCCGCAGTAGATATATTGAGGGTCCCAAGCCCGTCACCTCCNGTTCCACAAGTNTCAATGGCGTTTGCAGGGGCTTTAATTTTTAAACCTAATTTTCTTAAAACCTTGACAGCTCCGACAATTTCTTCAGCGGTTTCGTCTCCCTTTTTCAGAGCCATCAAGAATGCACTGACTTTAGCTTGCGTGATTGCTCCCTTCATTATCATCAGGAACGCATCTTTTGACTGGATCTGAGACAATCTTTTCCCTTTGCTTAGGTGTGNTAAAATTTTAATAAATCGATCCATAGGGGAAACTCCGTAGTATTTTGCAAATAGTTTTAATTTATAATTTGAAGAAAATTCTTAAGTATTTTGTGACCATGATCCGTTGCTATGCTTTCCGGATGAAACTGAAGACCATAAACACGTTGAGTTTTATGTGTTATCGCCATTATTAAAGAATTATCAGTTTCTGCTGCAATATCNAAACAACTTGGCAGGGTTCTTTTTTCAATTATTAAAGAGTGATATCTTGTTGCGTGAAAAGGATTCTCGATCTTTTTTAACAANTCCTTATTATTATGTTTAATTTTGCTAATTTTTCCATGCATAGGTTTAGGNGCTTTTATGATTTTACCACCATAAGCTTGGCCTATAGCTTGATGGCCNAAGCAAATGCCAAGTAATGGAATTTTTCCATTATTTTTCTTTATTAAATCAAGGCAAATACCCGATTTATCGGGATCACAAGGGCCGGGGGATATAACAATTGCTCTTGGTTTCATTTTCATTACATCCAAAGCGGTTATTGCGTCATTTCTTTTCACGATTACTTTCGTACCCAATTCACCAAAATAGTGAACCAGATTATATGTAAAGCTATCATAATTGTCTATTAATAGTATCATATCAATATCTTATCATAATATTCTAATTTTATTTATTAATTAACCTGTTGTCTCTTCTGCGGCAAAAAGCAAAGCCTTTGCTTTATTGCATGTTTCTTCATATTCTTTTTTTGGGTCGCTGTCTGCCACTATTCCGCCGCCTGCCTGCACGTACATAGTTTTATTTTTAATTACTGCAGTTCTTAAAGCGATACAGGTATCCATTTCCCCATTACAAGAGAAATAACCGATAGCACCGGCATAAACGCCTCTTTGAGAATTCTCTAATTCTTCAATAATCTCCATAGCTCTAATTTTTGGTGCGCCAGATACAGTACCAGCAGGGAATCCTCCTATTAATGCGTCAAGCGCTTTAAGTTTTGTTTTGAGTTGTCCCACAACATTTGAAACAATGTGCATTACATGGGAATAGTATTCTACTACCATTTGATGTGTAACTTTAACTGTCCCAATCTTTGAAACCCTGCCAATATCATTTCTTCCAAGATCTAAAAGCATTAAATGTTCAGAAATTTCTTTAGGATCTTTTAATAATTCTTCTGATAGTTTTCTATCTTCGCTTTTATTAGATCCGCGTTTTCTTGTGCCTGCAATCGGTCGTATTGTTACTTGATTATCTTTTAGCCTAACAAGGATCTCAGGGCTTGATCCGACAATTGAAAAGTTTCCAAAATTCATAAAAAATAAAAAAGGGGAAGGGTTCAATCTCCGTAATGATCTATATAAATTAAAAGGCGGTTTTGCGAAAGGAATGGAAAATCTTTGAGATGGAACAACCTGAAATATGTCGCCATCGCGAATGTATTTTTTTGCCTTTTTTACCATCGTAAAATACTGACTTTTTGTGGTGTTGGATTTTGGTTTGGGGGAATAGTTTTTTGTTTTTTTTGATTTTTCTTTAACGATTCTTTTTTCAAAAGAATTTACTATATTTATTAGTCTTTTTTCTCCCGCCTTGTAAGCACTAAGTATACCCATGCTTTTTTTTGGCCAAATAGGAGTGATGATATACACAACATCTTCAACATTATCAAAAATTATCATAATTTTTGGTCGTATAAGAAGTCCATCCGGAAGATTAAGAGAATCTTTATTTTTATCAGGAATCTTTTCCATGAGACGAATCATATCATAACCTATGTAGCCAAATAATCCGGACGACATCGGCGGTAAATTTTCGGGAATATCGATTCTTGATTCATCTATAATTGCTTCTAGAGAATTGAGTGCAGAAACTTTTTCTTTGATAAATTCACTTTTTTTGTCTGATGGATTATGGTTTATCTCTGCCTTGCTTCCCTGACATTTCCAGATTAGATCAGGATCTAAACCTATTGCGGAATATCTTCCTCTTTGCGATCCGCCTTGTACAGATTCCAAGAGAAAAGAATTCGCTTTTTTGTTAGCAACCCTTATCATTATTGATACGGGTGTTTCCAAATCTCCGCTGGCCTTGATCCACATAAGCTGGGGTTTTTTTGTTTTGTGTCTTGATTTGAAGACTTTTAAGCCTGGTTGAATGATCATTACATAAATCTTTATATCAGATCGTCAATTAGTCGATCGTATATTTGGATTTTATATCTTTTTCTTAAAACCTCAGCGTATCCTGTTATGAGATCTTTGGAGATAGATTTCTGAATCTGGAGGTTGACTTGCTCAAGATCTTCCTCGGAGAATGATCCTGAGGATCCTATTTTTGTAACTTGTGTAATGATGTATCCTTCATCACCTTTGTACATTGTTACATCATCCTTATCTAGATCAAATAGTTTAGAAATTAAGGGGGTTGGAATTTCCGCTTCACTGTGATCTAAGCGAGAGAAGGGTTTCGAAGCCTTTGTTTTCAGATTCATTTCTTTTGCTATATCTTGGAAGCTCTCTCCGTTTTTAATTCGTTTTATAGTTTTCTTCGCTATATTTTGTGCTTTTTTCTTCTGTTGTTTTTCTATCCATGCATTTTTTATCTTTTCTTGAGCTTCTTCATAGCTAGGGATTACTTCGGGAATGATTTTATCGACCCGAGCTATAAAAAAACCATCATCATCAGTTTCAATTAAGTCCGTAAGATTTTTTTCTTCTTCTTTGAAAACTTCATCTAAAAAACGAAACTTCGGTATTTTGGGAACTTCTTTGCCATTATCATCTTTCCCTTTAGAGTCTATAGATGATATTTGTGTCAATTTTAGATTTAAACTTGCAGCCGCTTCTTCTAGGCTTGCACCACCACCTATTTCATCCTGGACCTTTTCAATTATTTCATATAATTCCTCAACAGCTTTTTCAGAAGCCAATTCTATTCTTAGGGAGTCCTGCACTTGATCCAAAGATTTTTTTTGTTCAGCCTCAATATCAGTGACTCGAAATATATGCCAACCAAAATCTGTTTTGTGGATTCTGCTTGCAGATCCTTTTTTCAGATCGAATACAACTGAGGCAATATCATCTGGCATGTTTTCTTTTTCGTTCCATCCCAGAGAGGTTTCCCCCTTGTTTTGACCAGCAATTTCTTTTGCAACTTTATAAAAATCATTTCCCTGTGAAATCATTTCCAGAGCCTTTTTTGCATTAGACTCTTCATAAAAAATTATCTGTTCAGCAAATCTTCTTTCTGGCGATATAAATGTTTCTTTTTTGTCTTCATAAAGCTCAATGATTTTATCCTGAGATATTTTAATATTTGCAACTAGATCCCTAGCATTAACGCTTATCGTTGATATTTTTCGATATTGAGGCTTCTTAAATTTCTCTTTATTTTTAGAATAATAGGCAAGCAATGTCTTTTCTTTCGGATCTTTTAAATTTTTCATTTTGTCGAATTGCAATCTAAATGTTTCTGCCTCTCTTTGCTCGGATCGAAATGAAGCAAGAGCATTCAGGATATCTTCAGGTGGTCGAAAGTTGACGCTTATGCTATTCAAAAGTTGGTCACGCGCTATATCTTGTCTTGTTCCTTCCACGTATGAATCTTCAGAATATCCGCTCTCATAAGTTAATTCTCTAAATAAAAATTCGCTAAACTCACCGAATTCATCATGAAAGTTTTTATCATTTTTTATCCAGTCACGGACTAATTTATCGTTAACAGTAAGACCTAGATCCATTGCCGCATTGGTGAAAAGNGCCCGGGCGGTAAGACCTCCTATTGTTTCATCTANGAAACCTAATTTGCGTGCCTTTTCCGCATCTAAATCAGCGCCAATGTATTTGCTTATTTCCTTTGTTTGTCTGCCAAATTGCTGAGAAAATTCTTTACCGTTGATTTCTACTTGACCAATCTTAGCTACAACTACGGCTCTATCAGATCTTCTAAAGATATCACCAATTCCCCAAACGGCGAAGCTCAAGATTAAGACTCCTGCGAGGATCCTAACTGTCCAACTGTTTACACTATCTCTTAAATAACTTAACACTTACAATCGCTCTTTGATGAATTATTAAATAATTTATAAGTAACTTTAATGGAATTAACCAATGATTAAAATTTATTTTTAAGTAAAATCTACATACAATGCAAATATAAATATAACTTTGTACATTAAAGTTTTGTCATGAAAAAACTAATAGTTGCTAATTGGAAGATGAACATGACGAAGGCTAGCGGAATTAGCCTAGTCAAAAGTCTTTCTGTAAAGATAAATAGAAGCAATAGCTCTTCTCCCAAAGTTGTTGTATGCCCACCATTTACCTTAATATCTGAAATTTCCAAGATCTTAAAATCTTCAAAAATTAGTTTAGGTGGACAAGACTGTTCTACAGATTCGTTTGGAGCTTTTACCGGAGATATAAGCTCCTTAATGCTAAAAGATCTAGGCTGTAAATATGTGATTGTAGGGCACTCCGAGAGACGTGAGCATCATAACGAGAGCGAAAAAATCATAAAAAATAAGTTAGATTTAGCGCTTTCACTAGGTCTTAAAGTTATTTTATGCGTTGGAGAAAAAATGCAAGAGAGAAAAAAGGGCAATACTATAAGAATTATAACTAGGCAACTTCAGCTATCTATTTCAAAAAAATGTAATAACAAAAATACAATTATTGCTTACGAGCCGGTTTGGTCTATTGGCAGTGGCGTTACTCCAAAAGATAGTGAAATTTGCGATGTGCATAATTTTATCAAGAATAAAAGCTCGCAATTATCCATAGGTGACAAACCATTGATGGTATTGTATGGTGGATCAGTGAATCCTAAAAATTCAAAAAATATTCTTTCCCTACAAAATGTAGACGGTGCTTTGGTGGGGGGAGCAAGTTTAAAGCTAAAGAGTTTTTTGGACATCATCAAAAGCTAAAAAAATAAAGGAAGATTCTTAAATGACCACTATTCTTTTAGTAATACATCTAGTTTTTGTAATTGCCCTGGTTGTGGTAATTTTGATTCAACGCAGTGAAGGCGGCGCACTTGGTATTGGCGGTGGCGGTAGCGGTATGGGAGGAATGTTTTCAAGCAGAGGTGCGGCTAACTTATTAACGAGATTGACAGCTTTTTTGGCAGCTGGTTTTATGGCGACGAGCCTTATATTAACAGTCCTTACCTCCCGACAGGATAGAGATGGGTCAATTCTTGAAGAGGATCAATTTGATCAACAAAAGGAAGAATTTGAATTGGAGGATGAGGTACAAGAAAACACTAACAATGAAGAAAGTGATAACAAGCCTTCAGTTCCTGTAGAAAAATAAAATTTCTGTTGGGAAATTTGTTAAACTATAGTAGCCTATCGGTCCATGACGCGGTTTATTTTTATTACTGGCGGCGTGGTTTCATCTCTCGGGAAAGGCCTTTCATCAGCATCACTTGCTTCTTTGCTCCAATCAAGAGGATTTACTGTTCGTTTAAAAAAGCTTGATCCATATCTTAATGTAGATCCTGGAACAATGAGTCCTATTCAACATGGAGAAGTCTATGTAACCGATGATGGAGCAGAAACTGATTTAGATTTTGGTCACTATGAACGATTTACTGGAGTAAGCTCAAGACAGTCCGATAACGTGACTACTGGTCAAATTTACTCACAAGTTATTGCAAAAGAAAGAAAAGGCAGCTACTTAGGCGCAACGGTTCAAGTCATACCTCATGTAACCGATGCATTAAAAGAATTCATTACAAATGATCTAAATGGAGAGGATTTTGTTCTTTGTGAAATAGGTGGAACCGTTGGCGACATCGAGAGCCTACCTTTTTTAGAAGCTATTCGCCAACTGAGAAATGATTTGGGCGAAAAGAAAACTCTTTTTATCCACTTAACGTTGTTACCATACATTGCTTCTAGTGGAGAGCTAAAAACCAAGCCTACCCAACACTCTGTTAAAGAACTTCTTTCTGTTGGGATTCAACCCGATATTTTGCTTTGCCGTTGTGATAGGACAATCCCTCAAGAGGAGAGAAAAAAGATCGCTTTATTTTGTAATATTGATTATCAAGATGTCATATCCGCTTTGGATGTTGACACTATTTACCAAGTTCCACTAACATTTTCCAAACAAAAGTTGGATGATAGGGTTTGTAGTTTCTTTTCACTAAAGAGCAAAAAAAGATCCAATCTTTCAAAATGGAAAAAGATTGTTAAGCGCATAAGAAAACCAAACAAAGAAGTTATTATTGGAGTAGTTGGTAAGTATCTTGATCTTGTTGATTCCTATAAATCTTTAGTTGAAGCGTTAACTCATGGTGGTATAGCTAACAGAGTAGGTGTTAAGATTGAATGGCTTGAATCCGAGGTTTTTGAAAGAAAGAATTCGCAAGGAATTCTCAAAAATACACACGGCATTCTTGTCCCAGGAGGATTTGGAGAAAGAGGAGCGGCGGGCAAGATGCAAGCAGCTAAGTACGCTAGAGAGAAAAAATTTCCTTATTTTGGNATTTGTTTTGGTATGCAAATGGCAGTTCTAGAAGCAGCGAAGAATTTAGCAAATATTAAAGATGCAAGTTCTACAGAATTTGGGAGATGTAAAAATCCTGTTATTGGTTTAATGACTGAATGGTTACAAGACGGAAGTTTGCAGAAAAGAAATATTGATGATGATAAGGGCGGAACAATGAGGTTGGGATCGTATGAATGTTTACTATCTAATGGAAGTTTAGCGCGAAAAATTTACAAGAGTCGAAAAATTTTTGAAAGACACCGTCATCGTTATGAAGTTAATATTAAATATCGCCAGGTTTTAGAAGGATCCGGTTTGTATTTCTCAGGTCTATCGCCTGATGGAATTTTACCGGAGATTGTTGAATACGCTAACCACCCGTGGTTTGTTGGTGTTCAATTTCATCCAGAACTTAAATCCAGACCCTTTAAACCNCATCCTTTATTCATTTCCTTTATAAAGGCNGCAAGCAATCATTCAAAATTTTAACGGTGATAATTGATGGTTAAATTTCATAAAATAAAGGTCGGTAATACTTCGATAAGCAACCATAGTTCTCTTGTTTTAATAGCAGGGCCTTGTGTGGTAGAGAGCAAGANTCATGCTGAAGAGATTGCNCACTTTTTAAAAGAATTAACCGCAAAACTTGGCATGGGTTTTNTATATAAAAGTTCGTTTGATAAGGCTAATCGTACAAGCATAAAGGGGTTTCGTGGGTTAGGAATATTCAAGGGTCTTGATATCTTGGATCAGGTGAAAAAAAAGTATAACTGTCCAATTNTAACCGACGTGCATGATATTGAGCAATGTACCATTGCTGGTGAAGTGGTTGATATTTTGCAAATACCGGCATTTTTGTGTAGACAAACTGATTTAATTTTAGCTGCCGCTCAGACAGGTCGAGCGGTTAATATAAAAAAAGGACAATTTCTAGCACCTTGGGATATTAAGAATGTTGTNAAAAAAATAGAAGAATCTGGTAATAAGAAAATTCTTTTAACAGAAAGAGGGGCGTCATTTGGTTATGGATCCCTTGTTTCCGATATGAGATCAATTCCTATTTTAGCCAAAACAGGTTATCCAGTTATTTTTGACGCGACACATTCGGTACAACAGCCAGGATCTATGGGCATAAGCAGTGGAGGGCAGAGTTGTTTTGTTCCAACTTTAGCAAGATCTGCAGTTGCAGTTGGCGTTGCTGGGGTTTTTATCGAAACACATGAAAATCCTCAACGAGCGCCATCGGATGGTCCAAANATGGTTCCGTTAAAGAAAATGCAAGCGCTTTTAAAAATATTATTGAAGCTTGATAAACTTGCTAAGTCAGAACCGATAGATCTCTCTTCTATTAATTAATATGATTCGTAATTATACATGAGTGTAATTAAAGATATAAGAGCTAGGGAAATACTAGATAGTCGGGGTATGCCAACTCTAGAAGTTGAGGTTCATCTTCAAAGTGGTGCTTTCGGAAAGGCAGCTATTCCTTCTGGAGCATCTAAAGGGAAATATGAGGCGCAAGAGTTAAGAGATGGTGACAAGAAAAGATTTTTTGGTAANGGTGTTAAGNAGGCAGTCAACAATGTAAACAGTGAAATTTTTGATTGCTTGTCCGGATTTGAGTTTGATAATCAATCTTCTGTTGATCAAAAATTAATTAATCTTGACGGAACTGAGAATAAAAAAAGATTGGGCGCTAATTCTATTTTAGGTGTTAGCTTAGCTGCTGCAAGGGCTTGCGCTGATGAGGCTGAATCTGATTTGTTTCAATACTTAGGCGATACAGCTGTTTCTGCATTAATGAAAACAAAGGTAAATAAATTGCCCGTTCCTATGATGAACATTATCAATGGTGGTCGTCATGCGAATAACCCGATAGAAATTCAAGAGTTTATGATTCTTCCAGTTTCTGCAAAGACAGTAGCTGAGGCGGTTCGTATGGGATCTGAGGTTTTTTCTAGTCTAAAAAACGTCCTAAATGATAAGAATTTAAGTATCGCTGTTGGAGACGAGGGCGGCTTTGCGCCCGCTTTAAAAACAACCGAAGATGCATTAAGTTATATGGCTTTAGCTATAGAGAAGACATCTTATAAACTTGGATCAGATATAGTTTTTGCTTTAGATGCCGCTGCTAATGAATTTTATAGTAATAAAAAATATGTTCTCAAAAGCGAAGGATCAAAGCTTACATCNGATGAGTTGATTAAATTTTATAGTAATCTGATTTCAAGGTTTCCAATATTTTCTATCGAAGACGGTATGGCTGAGGATGACTTTGATGGCTGGATAAATATGACTGAAGAGCTTGGTAATAAAATTCAATTAGTAGGAGATGATGTTTTTGTTACCAATCAAAAATATCTTGAAAATGGAATTCGGAAAAATATTGCAAACGCAATCTTGATCAAAGTTAATCAGGTTGGAACTCTTACTGAAACTTTGAATACAATAAAGGTTGCTAGAGAGTCTGACTATGCAACAATTATGTCGCACAGATCGGGCGAAACTGAGGACAGTTTTATTGCTGACCTATCTGTTGCTGCGGAATGTTCGCAGATTAAGGCTGGGTCCCTTTCTCGATCTGAAAGAGTTGCTAAATATAATAGATTGATGAGGATTGANGAATCTCTAGGGAATTCTTCACAATTTTACGGTAAATTAATCTTGGATAAATTTGCATAAATGTTGTTAAATCCAAAAAAAGCTACCTATTTTGTAAAACTCCTTATTTGGCCTTCCATAGCTTTGGCTGTTTTTGCCTATTTTGTCTATCACTTAGTCAGTGGAGATCGGGGTCTTATATCCTATTTATCTTTAAAAAAAGAAACCGTTAAGAGGGATAAAATTATAGAATCTTTATCCGTCAAGAAAGAAGATTTGGAAAAAAAAGTTGATGGCTTGAGCGATCCGTTAGACACTGATTTACTTGAAGAGCGTGTCAGGAGCATGCTTGGCTTTGGAAGAGATAAAGAAATTACCATTATTTATTCAGAAGAGAAAAAATAATATTTATGCCGAGATACAAAGAACAAAAAATACTACCTTATACCCCCAAGCAACTTTTTGATTTGGTNGCAGATGTTGAAAGCTATCCTAATTTTTTACCTTGGTGCATCCATGTTAAAAAATTATCAAAGGAGAAAAATGGTTTTATTGCTGAAATGAAGGTAGGTAATCGCTTGTTTAGTGAAAGTTTTGTTTCCAAGGATGTGCTATTTTCACCAAGACTAAATATGCCTGGTAAAATTCAGGTATTCTATAAAAGAGGACCTTTTGACTATCTGAATAATCATTGGACGTTTTGCAATTATAGAAAAAATTCTTGTAAACTAGAGTTTTTTATAGATTTTGAAATAAGAAAAGGAATCTTAAGAGATCTATTTTCTGATTTCTTTTTTTCGGTGGCAAAGAAATTAACCTTAGCTTTTGAGAAAAGGGCAGAGGATCTGTATTCGAAAGTTTAAAAGTTACTAGATACTTTTCCTGACATTAGTTTAGATATCATCAAGATCGTTTTTTCGAGAGCAGCAAGCCGAATCTTTCTTCTGTCTCCAGAAAACAAAAACTTACCACAAAAATTAATCTTTTTGCTTTTAAGAGCGATATAAGTCAATCCAACCGGCTTATCTCTTCTTCCTCCACTTGGCCCAGCAATTCCTGTGACCGATATTGATAAATCGCATTTATTCTTTGAATAGAGACCTTTAGCCATTAGTATCGCAACTTCCTTACTAACAGCACCAAATTTCCGGATGCTATTAATACTAACATTAAGAATTTTATTTTTAGAAGAATCAGANTAGGTNATATAACCCTGCTGAAAAANTTTTGATGCACCTGGTATTTCTGTTATGCATGCAGCAATTAATCCACCGGTGCATGATTCCGCTGTGGCGATTTTCCATTTTTTTTTAGCGCACCGTCTAACAATTTTTGCGGCAGAAACTAGCAATTTTTTGGAAAACTTCATTTAGAGAAANTCTCCGCCCTATAAAATACTAATAAAGCGNAAAAGATNTTAGTTGCTAGGATAGCATATAGGGCAGCTCCAATATCATCAATCATGATGCCAAAGGCGTTCTTAAACCTTTTCTCTAATAAATGTATAGGCCATGTTTTTGCAATATCAAAATATCGAAATAATGCAAATGATACGATCCACATAAGTGGATTACCAGGAATAGATAAGAGGACAAGCCCTTGCCCAACTACTTCGTCGATTACGATAAACTGAGGATCGTGGCCATTTCTTTTGCTTTTTAAAACACAATGCGAGGAAAACCAACCGAGAAAGAATAGAGCAAGAATAATTAAAGCGAAGTAGATTTTTCCAAAATCGTCAATGATAAACCATGCTACTACTAATGTAATAAGCGAGGTTATTGTGCCCGGTATTTTGGGAAAATAACCTATGCCAAAGCAAGTTGCTATTAATTTTGCGATAGAGNGGATCTCTTTATAAAATGATTTGCTGAACATTTTTTAGNAGACTAGTCTCTCAAGGAAATGGATATAATGCTTTGAGCAGCGATACCTTCTTGTCTTCCAAGAAAACCCAGTTTGTCAGTAGTGGTTCCTTTAATGCTTATTCTATTTTTTTCAATTTTAAGAATTTTTGAGAGTCGTATAGTGATCTTTGTTTTCCATTTATTAATCTTTGGTGATTCGCATATTATTGTTGAGTCTAAATTAATTATTTTTCCATTCTTCTTTTGCANCGCATCGAGAGCAAAATTTAAAAAAATTAGAGAAGAAGCATTTTTCCATTTTTTTTCTGATGAAGGAAAGTGCTGTCCGATATCACCCATCGCCAGTGCGCCAAGTATGGCATCCGTGATTGAGTGAAGNCCAACATCTGCATCCGAGTGCCCAGATAAAGCCATCCGATGTTTTATTTTGACCCCGTATAATGTGATAAAATTACCAGGAGTAAAGCTATGTATGTCAAAACCTTGACCAATACGTATATCACCTAATTCTAATGAAGGTTTCGTTTTTGCTATTTCTTTTGCTCTCATATAGTCCTCTTTTGTTGTTATTTTGAAATTTTTAGGATCGCCTTTTATTATCTTTACCGGAATCTTGGCTTTTTCAGCNACAGCCGCATCATCTGTANCTCTATATTTTGTTAAATTATTGTGGGCTTTCCTTATCTTGTCGTAGTGAAAACCNTGNGGAGTNTGTGATTGAACAATATTTTTTCGGCTAATAGTTATCAGAGNANTAGATTTTTTTTTAAATAATTTTAGAGTATCTGTTACGGGAATTGCAAGAACTGCACCCGGTTTTTTATCTAACTCTGATATTATTTTAGTTATATATTTTTTTTCGATAAAGGGTCTAGCTGCATCGTGTATCAAGACTTTTTTAGGAAAAATTTTTTTTAAGCTATTTAAACCAAGCCTAACAGAATCCTGNCTAGTCTTTCCNCCTTCTACAGGATTGGTAACTTTCAAATTTTTAATTGATTTTTTATAAAGATTTAAATCTTTGCGNTTAATGACTACAGTTACATAATCAACCTGCGGATGTTCGGTAAAATTTTTTACTGTTTCTCGAAGAATAGTGTTATTATTCAAGGCAAGGTATTGTTTAGCTATGTTGCCCTTAAGACGACTTCCTCGGCCCGCTGCTACAATAAGTGCTGCTACTGACATNGTGAGGATATACTATATTAAGCTGATCATAATGTAACTATGACAAATTTTTTTTTATCAGAATACTTTCTTTTTAGATTTGCTTCCATAGTCTCTTTGCTTCCTGTGATTTTTTACTCGATAAAATTACCAAAGAGCGATATAAAATTTTGGTTACTTCTATTCGTGGCTCTTTTAGGTTTAGTTACNCTNACTACATACAAATTATCAAATAATTATTTAGTTAGTTTTAATATATCCCTATTAATAATAACATCGTTAACCACTTTGCTCTTTATCATTTCTTCNTTCTATATAAAGGACTGTTGGAGATTAACTTCTCTTTTGATGCCTTATATTTTGCTTTTGACTATAATTGCTGCGTTCACTGAGGACAGCGGAGGCTTTGGGGCTGTATCGCAAAAGCCTGAATTGTGGCTCTTCTTACATATCATGGTGTCTTTGCTTTCCTATGCATTCCTTACCTTGGCTGCTGTTTCTGGTTTGTCTGTTTTTTTTCGAGAAAAATTAATTAAAGTTAAAAAAAGAAATGATTTTTTTAAACATTTGCCGTCAATAGTTGATGGGGAGAGAATCGAAATCCTATTTTTGATAGTTGCGTTTACATGCCTGACTTTAGCTTTGCTTACAGGAATGTCTCTGGAATANTATGAATCTGGAAAAATCTTTGTTTTAAATCATAAAAATCTATTTTCCTATTTTACATTCTTGGTTATAGCTATTCTTTTCGCCTACAGAAAATTGAAAGGAGCACGAGGNAAGAGAGCNGCAAGAATCGTTTTATTATCATATCTATTTCTTACTTTGGCCTATCCAGGTGTAAAGTTTGTTCAATTTGTTTTAATAAGCTGATTGAAGCTAGTCACCAAGCGCTAAACTTAGCTAATATGTTGCCTTTTTTTATGATCGGCACTATAAGTTTAGTGCACAAAATTTGTTCAATCCTTTAAAATGATGAAAAAATGGGCATAAAAATAGGTAATATCAGTATCAATGGGAATGTTTTNNTAGCACCTATGTCAGGCGTTACCGATAAGCCATTTAGAAAATTAGTAAGTCATTTTGGAGNTTCTCTAGTTTTTTCTGAAATGATAGCTAGTCAAGCAATGGTCAGAGGAAATAGAAAGACTTTGAGGATGTCAAGTTCCGGAGATGGGGAGCAATTTTCTATACAATTAGCTGGTTGCGAAGAGAAGATTATGTCAGAGGCTGCAAAATTTTGTCAGGATCTGGGTGCTAAAATTATTGATATAAATATGGGCTGTCCTGTGAAAAAAGTTGTTAATGGGGATGCCGGATCCGCATTAATGAAAGACGAAATTAAGGCTTCAAAAATTATAAAATCAGTTGTTGAAGCCATTGAAGTTCCGGTGACATTAAAGATGAGAACAGGCTGGGATGACAATTCGCGCAATGCCCCTAAATTGGCTAAGATAGCTGAAGATTNCGGTGTTAAGATGGTTACTGTTCACGGAAGAACGAGATCTCAATTTTATAAGGGGCGATCTGACTGGAGTTTTATAAAGAAGGTCAAGAATGCNGTCAAAATTCCTGTAATTGCAAATGGTGACATTAATTCGATAAAAGACGCTAGGGAAGTCTTATCGGTTTCTGGTGCCGATGGCATTATGATTGGACGAGCTACTTTTGGAAGGCCTTGGTTTATTAGCCAGGTTCAGGCGCACCTAAATGATCAAGAAGAAGACACAGAACCAGAATTAACTTTAGTTCGTGACACAGTGATGAATCATTTTGAAGATCTGCTATCCCATTATGGAAAAAATAATGGAGTTCTTTTGGCAAGGAAGCATATTGGTTGGTATAGCCGTAATTATCCTAATTCCACTATCTTTAGAAGTGAAATTAACTCTATGGATGATTCCCTGCTTATAAAAGAAAAAATATGTAATTTTTTTCAATAGTTTTAATGAGCATAACATTAAAAAAGTCAAAAAAAATATCAGAAGAACGCCTACCAAGTTCTGCAGAAAAATTTATTAGCCCAAATGTAGTATTAGAATCTTTTCCAGACATTATCTTAATAATTGATAAAGAAAATAAAGTTTTATTTGTTAATAGCGCTGCGGAAGACTTTCTATACCTAAGTCGCGGAAAGATTCTGGGGAAGCGTTTGGATAAGTTCTTTTTTAAGGATAGCCCGCTATTCGATCTGTTAAAGAAAGTAAAATCTCATTCTGACGTTATTAGAGATGAAGAATTTTATCTAGCTTCCATAAGATCAAAAAAGAATTTATTTAGTGCCCAAATTTCAGGAGTAACTAATTATCCCGGTGTTCGGGTTATTAGGTTACAGGAGAAAACAATTACCAAAGAAATTAGCCAACGGTTTCAATCTATCCATGCAGGCCAATCCCTGTCTGTTATGAGTAAAGTTTTTGCTCATGAAATCAAGAATCCCTTATCAGGGATTAGGGGCGCAGCGCAGCTTTTGGAGGATAAAATTCTCGGTGAGGATCTCGATTTGACCAAAATGATACGTGACGAGGTAGATCGTATTTGCAGGCTTGTTGATAAAATTGATGTATTTAATGGAGATTATTTTTTCTTAAAAAGCGAGCTTAATATCCATAAAATTCTTGAACACGTCAAAACTATTTCTTTGAATGGTTTTGCCAAGAGAATAATTTTTGAGAAAAATTATGATCCTTCACTACCTGCTATAGCGGGTCATGAAGATCAGCTAATTCAGGCTTTTTTAAATTTAATTAAAAATTCATCAGAGGCATTGGGAAATCAAGAGGGTAGAATTCTTTTAAAGACGTTATATAGCCATCCATCAAGAACTGTTTCTAAGGGATCTGCTTATGATGATTTACCTATAGTCGTTGAAATTCATGACAATGGAGGAGGCATTCCCAAAGCAATTTTAAATTCTATGTTTGATCCATTCATAACTACAAAAAAAACTGGATCTGGATTAGGACTTTCTGTGGCTTCTAAAATAATAAACGATCATGGCGGAACGATAGAATTTACAAGCGAACCGGGAGAAACCATTTGTTCTGTTAGATTCCCTATAAACAGTAAAGGAAAATTGGATAAATAAAGATGAAGAAGATTTTAATAGCAGAAGATGATCGGTCTTTGCGTAAAGTAATTAGTGAAGCTTTAGTTAGGCAAGGCTATGAAATTCAATCGACCGGAAATACCAGAACTCTATGGAAATGGATATCATCTGGGGAAGGGGATTTGGTAATTACTGATGTTGTTATGCCAGACGAAAATGGTATTGAGTTAATTCCAAAAATTCAAAATCTAAGACCTAAAATGAAAGTGGTTGTTATGAGTGCACACAATACTCTTTTAAATGCGATTAAAGCGAATCAAAAAGGAGCATTTGATTATTTGCCAAAACCTTTTGATCTTGATCAATTATTTGAAATAGTTAAAAGGGCGTTATCAGAAAAAACTGTACAATTAACAGAAAAAACCCCGGTTATTTCAGACAAGATACCTTTAATCGGTCAATCTCCAGCAATGCAGGATGTTTACAGAACTCTGGCACGCTTAATTACCACCGATTTTACAGTTTTGATTATTGGTGAATCCGGGACTGGAAAGGAATTGTTTGCTAGAGCAATACATCACCTGGGATCAAGAGCTAATTCTCCATTTATAGCTGTAAATGTAGCGGCAATTCCAAAAGAACTAATAGAAAGTGAATTGTTTGGACATGAGAGAGGAGCTTTCACAGGGGCTTTTACAAAAAATAAAGGGCGTTTTGAGCAGGCAAATGGAGGCACATTATTTTTGGATGAGATAGGTGATATGCCCATGAGCGCTCAAACTAGATTATTAAGAGTTTTACAAGATGGTGAATTTACTACTGTTGGAGGAAGCGATGTTATTAAATCTAATGTCAGAATAGTTGCAGCAACGCACCAAGATTTATTTGATCTAGTACATAAAGGGAAATTTAGGGAAGACCTGTACTATCGTTTAAATGTTTTGCCAATAAATTTACCACCATTAAGAAGCAGATTGTCAGATATTCCTGAATTGGTAAATCATTTTTTTTCAATCCATTGTTCAAGAAAAAACAAACAAAAATCTTTAGATTCTGAGGGCTTTGAGAGGCTAAAAAAGCACTCTTGGCCTGGAAATGTTAGAGAGCTTGAGAATTTTATAATTAGATTGGAGACTCTTTACTCCGAATCAGTAATCCCCGTTTCGATAGTTGAAAAAGAATTATCAAATCTTCCTACTTTGAATAAAGGTAAAGTTAAAACAAGGATATATGATGACACTTTAGGTGATGCGGCGGAAAGACATATAAAAGGTTTTTTTTCTATGCATAAAGGGGCTCTTCCAGCATCAGGTCTTTATGAAAGAATTATGCGAGAAATTGAAAAACCTTTAATTACCGCAACCTTACAAGCTACACATGGAAATCAAATCAAAGCGGCGCACCTTTTAGGTATTAATAGGAATACCTTAAGAAAAAAAATTAGACAGCTTGGAATTACCGTGGTTAGAAACTTAAAATAATATATTTTAATTAATTAGATTAATTATATAAACTAAATTATTGATAATGAATATAAAAACTATATCACATAATAATAAATCTACCTCACTTTTTAATGTTGTTTCTAAAGCTTGGCTTAACATTACTGGGTGGGCAGAAAATATTGCTTTATTAAGAAAGATAGCTTTTTTTCTTTCTATAGCATCAGTTTTATTCGCAGGAGCTACGTATTTTGTCTTAACGGATGCGGAGTTTTTAAGATCTTACCCAAAAATAACCCAAGGAATTTTAATTGCAGACTTGACGTTGTTTTTAGCGTTGGGAATCTTGGTTTTTAGGAAATTAGTTGATATTTGGATTTCAAGAAAGCATGAATTTTCCGGATCTAGGATACATGTTCGCCTTGTTTCAATTCTTGCATTGTTGACCGCTACACCCGCTATCTTAGTTGCTATTTTTTCTATCCTGATTTTTAATATGGGAATCCAGGGTTGGTTTAGCGAGCAAATTAGGGGCACACTAGAAGAGTCACAGATAGTTGCTCAATCATATCTAAAAGAGCATCAAAATAATGCCAGATCTCAAATTATTGCCTTGGCTAGAGATTTGAGAAGCGAGGGCAATACAATTTATCAAAATCCAAGGTATATGAATAACATTATCACTGCCCATGCCGCCCTAAGAGCGCTATCAGAAATTATTATTTTTGAAAGAAGTGGGAAGCTACTTGCTAAAGCTGGAGAAAGTTTTCTTATAGACTTTGAGGGAGCTCCACCAAATTGGGCTTTTAACGCGGCGGGAGATGGTGAAATCGCTATATGGACAACAGATCAGGGAGATCGTGTCAGGGCCTTAATAGAATTAGATCGAGATAAAAATGTTTTTCTCTATGTCGGACGTATGGTTGACAAGGAAGTGTTAAAACACATGAGTAGACATCAAAATATCTACAATTTTTATAAAAGATTAGAGGAAAATAAATCGATTTTACAGATTACTTTCGCATTGGTATATATTTTGGTTTCACTTTTGCTTCTTCTAGCCGCTGTATGGATTGGCATGATGTTTGCTTCCCGATTAACAGGACCAATTAGTGCTATAATTAATGTATCTGAAAAAGTTAGAGGAGGGGATCTTTCTGTAAGACTAGAAAAACTTTCTGATAAAAAAGACGATGAGTTGGGAAGATTGGGCGTTACTTTTAATAAAATGATTTCTAGACTTTCCCGTCAAAGGACTAGTTTGGTTAATAGCTATGAACAATTAGATATTAGAAGGCGTTTTACGGAAACAGTGTTGGGTGGGGTTTCTTCAGGTGTGATTAGCTTGAATAGTAAACTTGAGATTAATTTAATCAACCCTTTCGCTTTGGATTTGCTGGGTATAGANTTGAAGAAAAGTATAGGAAAAAAAATATCCAACATCCTCCCGGATCTGAAAGCACTTTTCGATGATCTTTCTAATACCAAAAAGGGTTTTGTGGAAAAAGAGATTGAGTTAACAAGAAATCAAAAACTAACAAGAATTTTATTAAGAATTACTATTGATAAGAAGGGGGCTAATATACTTGGTTATGTTTTGACCTTTAGTGATGTTTCTGAATTGGTTCTTGCCCAAAGGAAGGCAGCGTGGTCCGATATAGCTAGAAAGATAGCGCATGAGATAAAGAATCCCTTAACCCCGATACAATTATCCACTGAACAGCTAAAGAGAAAATATTCAAAACAAATCAAATCTGATCTAAAAACATTTAAGATTTGCACAGATACTATAACCCGGCAGGTTAGATTTATTGCCGATATGGTTGATGAGTTTTCTTCTTTTGCGCGCATGCGTGAACCGGTTCTGAAGAGAGAAAATTTAACTGAAATTTGCAAACAGTCAGTTTTCCTGCATAACAGAGTTTATAAAAATATAAGTTGTGAATTTAACTCTGATGATTTAAGAATAATGAGTTTTATTGATGCGCAGCTTGTTAGCCAAGCTTTAACCAATTTGATAAAAAATTCGGCAGAATCAATTCTNAGGAAACATAAAAATAAAAAGACAGGTAAGGGAAAAATAAGTGTTATTCTGGAAGAAANTAANGATCAAATTAATTTAACTGTCTGNGATAATGGTGAGGGAATTCCCAATAAAATAAGACCCCATCTAACGGACCCTTATTTTACTACCCATCCGACAGGCACTGGTCTTGGTTTGGCTATTGTAGCAAGAGTAATAGATGCTCACGAAGGATATATGACTTTTGAGAGTGGAAAAAAAGGAGAAACACAGGTTATTCTTACGATGCCAATTANACATAATGTGCACAAAGATCAGAANTAAACAGAGNAATAAAAATATAATAAATTTTAGATGGGTGTGGGAATATAATGGCAACTGCGATACTAATTGTTGATGACGAGAAGGATATTCGTCAGCTGATCGCGAACATCCTTGAAGATGAGGGTTTTCAGGTCTACGAAGCCCATGACAGTAAAACAACCTTCCAACTACTNAAAGANAAGGATATTTCCTTGGTGTTGCTGGATATTTGGTTGGATAGAAATGATCTTGATGGATTACAGATTCTTCAAAAAATAAAAAAAGATCGACCTGAACAACCAGTTATTATGATAAGTGGCCATGGGAATGTAGAAACGGCAGTGAATGCTACAAAATACGGAGCTTATGATTTTATTGAAAAACCTTTTGAACCTGATCGTATGATTGTGACAATAAAAAGAGCATTAGAAAATATTCAATTAAAAGAACAAATAGATAATCTGAAAACAAGAATAAGTAATGAGAAAGTAGAAATTTTAGGAGAATCGAAATTAGTAAAAAAATTACGCCAAGACNTTGNCCGAGTCGCAAAATCTGGTAGTAGGGTTTTAATTAGTGGTGCCGCGGGTACTGGAAAAGGGGTGACCGCGAATAATATTCATAATCTCTCGGATCGTAGTGATCAACCTTTTGTAAGCGTAAATTGTGCAATGATGCAATCTGCAGATNTTGAGAGAGAACTTTTCGGTTCAGCATTAGAAGATGGAGATAAAAGAAAGATAGGTACTTTTGAAAGAGCCAATAAGGGATGCTTGTTCTTAGATGAGATAGGCGATATGCCTTTAGAAGCGCAGGGAAAGATTGTTCGTATTCTTCAAGATGAAGTGTTTCATAGGCCTGGCGATAGTCAGCCAATAGAACTGGATGTNCGAATTATTTCTTCTTCGAGTCAAAATTTAGAAGAAAACACGGAAAAAGGTCTTTTTAGGCAGGATCTTTATTATAGAATTAATGTTGTTCCTCTTTATGTTCCATCACTCAAAGAAAGAAAAGGCGATATACCTGTTTTGATTGATTCGTTGCTCGAGAGTTTTTCGGGAAATTTAGTATACCACCCAATAGAATTTCAAGATCAAGCTATGCAGTATCTGATAGATTATGATTGGCCGGGAAACGTAAGGCAGCTACGTAATATTTTAGAATGGATATTAATAATGACTAATGACGAAGATAAAACAATTTCAGTGAATATGTTNCCGCCTGAAATTAAAAATCAAAAGATACATAGCCTTACAAAAAGCAAAGAAGAAATAAACTCCTTAAATTTACGAGAGGCCAGGAATGCATTTGAAAAAAGTTACTTGTTAAATCAAATTAGCCGCTTTAATGGGAATATATCAAGGACAGCGAATTTTATAGGCATGGAAAGAACCGCGCTACACAGAAAGTTAAAGGCTTTGGGATTAGAGGAAGAAGTTAGAAAGGAAGAAAGGTCGGAAAAATAATTCATAATTTTTTTGTGAATTTTTTTCTTAATTGTGATNGCTTATGAGTATGAAAATTATAATTTGTGGAGCAGGTCAAGTTGGTTNTAGTATAGCCAGGCATTTGTCCGCCGAAGATAATGACGTCATAATTGTCGATCAATCGGAAGAGCTTGTTCGCAAAATAACTAATAATCTTGAAGTGCAAGGCATTGTTGGGTTTGCATCTCATCCTGATGTTTTGAAACAAGCGGGTGCATCCGAAGCTGATATGTTAGTTGCTGTAACGGCTTCTGACGAAGTGAATATGGTTTCTTGCCAATTGGCGCATTCTCTCTTTAAAATACCAACAAAAATAGCAAGAGTTAGGGAGCAGCATTATCTAAAACCTGAGTGGTCAGATCTTTTTTCTCCAGAAAACATGCCAATAGATCATATTATTTCTCCTGAAATTGAAGTGGCTAATGCAATTAACCGAAGGCTGGAGGTTCCCGGAGCCTTTAACTCCATTTCACTTTTTAACGATCAAATTAAAATCATCGGTATACTAATCGATAACAATTGTCCTCTTATAAATACACCTCTTGATCAAATCAAAACAACTTTTTCTGAAGTTAATATAGTCGTTATGAGTATNTCTCGTGGCGGGAAGTNAATTCTTCCAACACTTGATGAGCAAATTTATCCTGATGACGAGATATATTTCTTGGTTAAGGCTCAGGAATTAACACGAGCAATGAAAGCTTTTGGTTATGGTGAAAGCGCAGCAAGAAAGATCGTGATAGCAGGAGGAGGAAACATAGGGCTACATCTAGCTCAAATCATTCAGGAAAAATTTTCTGATACAAGTTTAAAATTGGTAGAAGTGGATGAGGATTGTGCAGATCATGCCGCTAAGACTTTATCAAAAGGCATTGTATTAAAAGGAGATGCTCTAGATCCAGACGTTCTTAATGAAGCAAATATATCCAGCGCTGAAACCATTATCACTGTTACGGACGAGGAAGAAGTTAATATCCTTTGTGCTCTTTTAGCCAAAAGATACGGTTGCCAGCGTGCCATTGTTTTAATCAACACTATAACTTATAAATCACTTATAACAGATCTTGGAGTAGATGTAGTTGTTGATCCAAGAGCAATAACGGTTTCTTCAGTTATGCGGCATGTTCGTCGCGGAAAAATACGATCAATATATTCATTGGGTGAGGGTATAGGGGAAATCATTGAGCTCGATGCTCTCGAGACTTCACCGATTACGGGAAAAAAAATGAAAGAAATTAAATTTCCCAAAGGAGTTATACTTGGGGCTGTAGTTCGTAATGACGAGATTACTATACCCGATCAGAGCACGGATATAAAAGCAAACGATAGACTCGTATTGTTTGCCCCAGCAAACACTATAAAAAAATTAGAGAAACTGTTTTCAGTTAGGCTTGAGTTTTTTTAGAACATGAAAAGCACTTATTATCTAAACGGTAAATATATTGAAGCATCTAAGGCATTAATATCTGTTGATGANAGAGGNTTCCAATTTTCTGATGGCATCTACGAAGTTATTTGGATATGTGACTCAAACCCAATTGATATTNGCGATCATTTTCTTCGATTAAAAAGCTCCTTAAAGGANATTTCATTAAATGTCAAAATTGATTTANNTCACATCAGGAGAATTATTAAAGGACTGATCAGATATAATAAAATTTACAATGGTTATATATACATTCAGATCACTAGAGGGGTTGCCAAAAGAAATCATCAGTTCCCAAAAAAGAGCAGACCAACAATCNTATTTACTTTGACAAGTCATAGCAAATCNGATCAGGAGAGAGAGNCAAAGGGTATAAAGGTCATNACTTTGGATGATTTTAGATGGGGTAAATGTAATCTTAAGTCAACTTCTCTGCTTGCTAATGTTTTGAGCAANCAAAAGGCAATAGAAGAGGGGGGAATGGAGAGCTGGTTCATAAGAAATGGATTTATCACTGAGGGCTCTACTTCAAATGCTTGGATAGTGACAAAAAGAAAGGAAATATTAACACATCCGATTGGTAACTTTATATTACCTGGTGTAGCTCGATTAAGGGTTTTGAAAATAGCAAAAAAATTGGGAAATAAAGTATATGAAAAAAAGTTTAAAATTGGTGATGCCTTAAGGGCAGAAGAAGCTTTTATTACAAGTACAACAAAGTTTATTCAGCCCGTTGTTAAGATTAACAACAAGACAATAGGAAACGGGAGTCCGGGTCCTGTAACTATGAAGTTAAGAGAGGCTTATTTTAAATATATTGGATTATAATTTTTGTTTGATAGTGAATTAATTGGTTTAATGATTTATTTGTTATTAAATTGCTGATATAAATATAAGTATAAATATAAGATGGCTCGGGGGGAGCTGCTTATGGAAGAAACATCTAAGAGCATTCAGGATACTTTTCTTAATCATATACGAACAAATAAAACTGAAGTTACGGTTTTTTTGATTAATGGCGTTAAACTTCAGGGCATAGTAACTAGCTTCGATAATTTTTCTCTTTTGTTAAAAAAAGAAAGTAATTTTCAGCTTGTTTATAAACACGCAATATCTACTGTGATGCCTGAAGAAGCAATTAAACTTTATGATGGAGAAAAGAAAAAAAAATAAAATAATATGAATTTTATTTTCAAACCCTGATGTCCAAAAGGTTTTTCACAGCTAGAGCCATTGTCATTCACCCCGCACTTCCAAAAAGAAACAAGAAAAGTACACGCTTAAAGGAAGAACTTTTAAAAGAGGCGGTTGGGCTTGCCTTAGCTATAAATCTTCAAATTGTGAGTAGTAAAATTATTACTCTAAATATTATTAACTCTGGAACTTTTTTAGGGAAGGGGATAATTGAGAAATTAAAAGAATCTATATTATATAATAAAATTAATCTAATCATTATTAACCATCCACTGACTCCAATTCAGCAAAGAAACTTAGAAGGAAGCTTATCCTGCAAGGTAATTGATAGAACAGCTCTAATTTTAGAAATTTTTGGAAAAAGGGCCATTACGCGAGAAGGGAGTCTGCAAGTCGAGTTAGCATCTTTGAATTATCAAAAGAGCAGGNTGGTTAGATCGTGGACTCATCTAGAAAGACAGAGAGGAGGCTATGGTTTCTTAGGTGGACCAGGTGAAAGACAAATTGAATCCGACAGAAGAATCATTTCTAAGAGAATCATACGAATTAGCAATGAGTTAAGNGGTCTTAAAAGAATGAGAGCCCTGCACCGCAGATCTCGAAGAAAAAGTTCTTTTCCTATAGTAGTGNTGGTTGGCTACACAAACGCAGGTAAATCAACGCTCTTTAATTATTTAACGAAAGAAAACAGCTTTTCGCATGATATGTTGTTCTCAACTCTTGATCCAAAAATGAAGAAATTGAAACTTCCTTCGGGAAGACAAATTATTCTTTCTGATACGGTTGGTTTTATTTCAGATCTACCAACGCATTTGATTGATGCTTTTCAGTCGACCCTTGAGGAAATTTTAGAAGCTGATTTAATAATTCATGTTAGGGATTGTCATCATCAAGAAACACACAACCAAAAAGATGATGTTGAGAAAGTATTGCAGGAAATAGGTTTTGATAATAGCAAAGGAATTATATTGGANGCTATGAATAAAATCGATTTGTTTGGTAGTAAAGCTGAACCNTCGAACGATAGATATTCCCAAAGTTCAATGAAAAATAAGATTTATTTATCCGCCAAAAGCGGCGAAGGATGTAAAAAAATATTGTTGAAGATAGATGATGTGCTATCCGAGAAAGATCACTCATTGGTAATAAAGATAAATAATGACGATGGAAAAATGTTATCATGGCTTCATAGGAACGGAAATATTCTTAGTCAAAATATTGATTCAAAATATGTATTTTTAAAATTAGAATTGTCGGAAGAAAATTTAGGNCGTTTGAAAATCAAAGCAAAGGGNTCAAAATCAGTTGAGCTACTCTATTAGCAACGATAAGGATTTACAGAACACCGCATAAGGNAAACGAGAGTTAGCAGCTCCTGTTTTTTTTGCTTAAAAGAAAACCCCCCGTAGAAGAAAGGGAGTTTCTCTAGTTCACTGCCTTCTTTAGAGCCTTACCTGCCTTAAATTTTGCAACCTTTGCTGCCTTTATTTGTATTTTTTGTCCAGTTCTTGGGTTTCGACCGATTCTTGCCTTTCTTTTGCTTACAGAAAAGGAACCAAATCCTATGAGTTGGACGCCTTTGCCACCTTTTAAAGCTTTTGTAATAGAAGTAAAAACGGAATCAACAGCTTTTCCTGCTTGTGATTTGGAAATACCCACGTCTGAGGCAACTGAGGCAATTAAATCTTTCTTATTCATGCTGCATGTCCCCCTGATATGCACAGATTAATAAAATTCTTACACGCAAAGATGGAACCATAATTTCTGACCTCTCGCAAGAAGTAAATTTTATAAAAAAATATAAGGCGAGGGTAGTCTCTTCAGTTAATGCCTCAGAGTCTCTTTATGAGACAGGATGTATCCATTTCTCCATTATTATTTTTTCTAATTTCTTCATAGAAACTTAGTATTTTCTTTGCAACAGGAAGTTTGGAACCGTTATTTTTTGATTCTTCTAGACAAATTTTTAAATCTTTACACATCCACTTAACTGCAAAACCAAAGTTGAATTTATTTAATAACATTGTTTTTGATCTGTTATTCATCTGCCATGATTGTGCCGCTCCTGCGGCTATAACTTTCAAAAGCTTTTCAGGATTCAAGTTTGCTTTTTTTGCAAAAGATAGACCTTCGGCCAGGGATTGAATTAACCCCGCACAACAAATTTGATTGACCATCTTCGTTAGCTGTCCAGATCCTAATGGCCCCATCAGAACAACTGTTTTAGAATATTTTTTTATCAGAGGTAAAGATTTTTTAAAGATTTTATGATCTCCACCAACCATAATTGATAGGTTACCATTTTGAGCGCCTGATTGCCCGCCTGTAACCGGAGCATCTAGAAAATTTGCCCTTTTTATTCTTACTTTCTTTGCTATTAGCCTAGTTACTTTTGCGGAAACNGTGGTATGGTCTATGATAATAGCGCCAGGTTTTATTGAATTAATAATTCCATTTTTCCCAAGAATTACTTTTTTTAGATCTTTATCATCTCCAACCATCGTTAATACAAAATCAGCTTTTTCCGCCGCTTCTTTTGGGGAAGATTTTTCTTGGCCTGGATACTTTTTTTTCCATAATTTTATTTTATTTTTATTTCTATTATATACATTAATTTGATAACCAGCTTTTGCGATAAATCCTGCAATATGAAAACCCATCCTCCCAAGACCAATGAAGGCAACTTTACTTTTTTTCTTTTGATTTAACATTATCCCATATTTTCTCTAATGTAGTTATTGGTATTGAATAAGGTTTCTTTATTAATTTACGCTTTACTATTATATCCTGTAGTTTTTTAAACCTTCTTTCAAATTTATTGTTTGCAATTTTTAGAGCGATTTCACTGTTTATTTCAAGATGACGAGAAAGATTAATAATAGAGAAGAGCAGATCCCCATATTCTTCGACAATGTTTCTTTTATCATCTTTTTTAATCGCCTTTTTAAGCTCACCAAGCTCTTCGTAAACTTTTCCCAGTGTTTGGCTTGCGTTTTTCCAGTCAAATCCTATTTTTTTTGCAATTCTTTGTAATTTCTTTGCTTTTACTATTATTGAAGGTGGCGATGACACTGTTCTATCCTTTTTATCTAATTATTGTATAATATATATTATGTTAAATCATATATATTATTTTATATCANTATCTTAAAATATATTTATTATATATAGAATTAAGTTAAAATGTTATTTTCATTCCATCAAAACCAGCCTCAACACCGGGTGGCAACATCTTTGATAGCTCATCATAGTCTACTTCATGATTTAAGTGCGTTAGGATCGCTTTTTCAGGTTTAATTTTTCTGATCCAAGATAAGGTTTTTTTCAGATGTGAATGTGACGGATGAGGTTTTAGCCTTAGACAATCAACGATCCAAATTTTAATTCCACGAAGTTTTGATAAAGATTTAACAGAAAAATCAGAAACATCAGTCGAGTAAGCAAGAGGGCCAAATCTGTAACCCAATGATTCAGAATAACCGTGCTTTTGGATAAATGGGACTATATCAATATCTCCGACCCTAAACTTTTCTCTAGTTTCGTGTGCTTGGAGGCACGGCTTATAATAAAAACCTTTCGCTCGAGGCACCAGAGGCTTAAAAACGTAATCAAATCTTTTTTTTAAAATCTTAAGAGTATTTTTGTCTGCATAAAGGTCTATATCTTTTTTCATAACTCTGTTTAAAGATCGAAAATCATCTATTCCGTGTACATGATCAGCATGTGCGTGTGTGATTAATACCGCATCAATTTTTTTTACCCTCGCTCTCAATAATTGTTGCCTCATATCTGGAGAGCAATCTACTAATATCGATGTTTTTTTAGTCTTAATCAAAATGGAAACGCGGGTTCTTCTATTTTTTCTATTTTTAGAATTACAAGCCCCCCAAACGTTTCCAATCAACGGGACACCCCCTGATCCTCCGCATCCCAAAACTATAACTTTCATTTGGNCCTCGCCTTTTGAAATAGCTTGAAGAAATTGTTAGTTGTTATTTTTGCAACCTCTTTAGAAGAAATACCCTTTAATGCAGCGATTTTATCGACTGTGTGAGTTATAAAAGATGGCTCATTCTTTTTTCCACGCATAGGATCAGGGGCTAAGTAAGGGGCATCTGTTTCAACCAACAATCGATCATTTGGTATGTTTTGCACAACTTCTCTCAGCGCATCAGCATTCTTAAAGGTCACAATTCCAGAAATTGAAATATAGAATCCGATCTCAATGGCGGATTCTGCTAGTTCTTTTGATGCGCTAAAACAATGTATTAAACCCCTTATACGTTCATCGTTCGATGCTTCTATAAGAAGGTCAGCAGTCTCTTTGTCAGCAGATCTTGAGTGAACTATAATCGGTAAACCAGTTTTTTTTGCGACTTTAATGTGGTGTTTGAAGGATCTTATTTGCGATTCTTTGTCGCTATTATTGTAATAAAAATCTAAGCCGGTTTCACCCAATCCGATTACTTTTGGATGATTGGAAAGAATTTCTAATTTTTTTGGATTTTCTGGGGACAGTTCTTTTTCCGATTCATGGGGATGAATGCCGATGGTACACCATATATTTGCGTTTTCCTCTGCTATTTTTATTATCTTTTTGGCTGTCTTTAAAGATGTCCCAATTGTAAGCATATTTTTTATGCCTGCTTTTTCTGCTCTTTTGATAATCGCACCCCTCTCCTCATCAAAAAAATCTAAATGACAGTGACTATCTATAATTTGATTAGACAGGGCCATGATTTTCCTTAGCCTCATCTAGTCTTGGAAAAATTGCTTTTGGTTTTATGATCTTTGTGCCTGCGGTAATTTGGAATTTATCATTTAGTTTTGAAAAGTCTCTCATCTCTTTTGGTATTGATAAATAATCAAGAACTTTCTGCATAGCATTTGGAATAAAAGGTTGCATGACTATTGATATATGTCTTATCGATTCAGTTAACACATATAGAATTGTTTTCATGCGATTTATGTCCTTATCTTTTAAATTCCATGGCGCTTGTTGATCTATATATTTATTCGCTGACATTATTACGAACCATATTTTATCAAGCGCTTTATGAAAACATTGTTTAGAGATCTCCTGTCTAACGCCCTCAATTAAATGATTGGACTGTTTAATTATTTTTTTATCTTCACTCGTCCAGCTTCCTGACTCAGGTATCATGCCCTCGAAGTTATTAAATATTAATGAAAAGACTCGCTGCATTAAATTGCCGAGATCATTAGATAGCTCATTATTTGATCTTCTAAATATCGCTTCCCTTGAAAAGTTCCCATCACTTCCGAAAGGCACCTCTCGTAGTAAAAAGTAG
The DNA here is from genome assembly GCA_002712065.1 of Rickettsiales bacterium. Taxonomy (GTDB): domain Bacteria; phylum Pseudomonadota; class Alphaproteobacteria; order UBA8558; family UBA8558; genus UBA8558. The sequence goes on from PARU01000012.1 coordinate 43,407, forward strand.
CGTATTCTATCTAATCCATAAGATTGCAGTAATTCTAATGGATCAATAATATTGTTTAGAGATTTGGATATTTTTTTTCCTTCATTTGTCCACCAGCCATGCGCAAAAATTCTTTTAGGGATTGGTAAATTAGCTGCCATCAAAAAAGCAGGCCAGTAAACTGCGTGAAAACGTAAAATATCTTTTCCAACCATGTGTAAATCAGCTGGCCAAAAATCTGCAAAATTTTGATCTTTTGTATTAGGGAATCCGAGGGCAGATATGTAATTAGCTAATGCGTCTAACCACACATAAACAACGTGATCGGAATTTTTGGGGACAGGCACACCCCACTTAAAGCTTGTTCTTGAAATGGATAAATCTCTCAACCCCTCTTTCACAAAGCTTATTACTTCATTTTTTCGAGATTCTGGGGCTATGAAATCTGAATTTTTTTGGTAAAATTCTAGTAGTGGATCTTGCCACTCAGATAATTTAAAGAAATAACTTGGTTCCTCAACCCACTCTACTTTTGCGCCTGTTGGAGCTATATTCTCGTTATTAATTTTTGTTACCTCATCTTGAGAATAATAAGCCTCGTCTGTAACAGAATACCACCCAGCATATTTATCAAGATAAATTTGTTTATTACTTTCTAACCTTTCCCAGAGTGATTGGACGGATTTTATGTGCATTTTATCCGTAGTTCGAATAAATATATCATTCGATGTATTTAGGGATTTTGTAAGTTCCGAGAAATTCTTTGACATTTTATCAACAAATTTTTTTGGTGTTATTCCCTCGTTATTTGCGGCTTTTTCAACTTTCTGACCGTGCTCATCTGTTCCAGTTAAAAACTTTACATTTAGACCATCTAGCCTTTGAAATCTTGCTAAAACATCACAAGCTAAAGTTGTATATGCATGACCTATATGAGGAGAATCATTAACGTAATAAATTGGTGTTGTAATAAAATAATTTTTTTTGTCCCCCATGATGAAGAAAATTTATATTTTTTTTGAATTTTTTAAAAGTAAAATTGAGCTAAGAATAATTTGTTTTTTATTAAGATTAAGAGAAAGGCTTTTTGCATATAGACTCTCAATTTTTTCTTTAATTCTTAATATTTCTATAATGCTGAATTTTTTTAGTAATTTTACGTAGAAATTTTTTTCATCCTTGCCTACAGGAGATTTTGTTTGAACAGAGAAATTAAATTTAAGTGCTTTATTCAAGAAGAAGGACAATAATTGAAATATTGAAACATATTGTTTTTCAAATGTTTCTTTAGGAGTTGTATTTACAATTTCTTGGATTTCTGAGGAATTATCTTCAGTTAGATTAAATATGAACTTCTTGATTCTTTTATGAATATCTATTCCATCATTTTTTATAATATCTAAAGCTCTACCGGGTGATCCAGAAGTTAATTCGTAAAGATAANTTAGAAACTCATCATCTAAATGAGCCTTGGTCAGATTCATTACTTTTGTAAAATTATTTAAATTGAGGGGTTTAACTTTAATGATTCTTAATCTTGATCTAATAGTTGGAAGGATTCTGGATAAAAAAGATGTTGTTAGGATTATTAAAGATTTCTTCGGGGGCTCTTCAATGATCTTTAGTAAAGCATTTGCGGCGTTTTTATTCATTAGATCAATATTATCAATAAAAACTATTTTATATCCCTCTTGTCCCGAGGTCATACGTAGGAAATTATTTACTTTCCTTATTTCTTCGATTTTTATTTTTTCTGCAAGTGGATCTTTTTCTTCGTTAGCAGAACCATCAACGACTAAAAGATTGGGATGTGAAGAGGAGACAACTTTTAAAAAAATCTCGCTAGTTCTTTCTACATATAAAGGCCCATCTCCATTTTTGTTATTAGGGTTAGTTTGCGGGGAATCTTGTGTCAATATGTAACGAATTATTCGATACGCTAGCGTCGCTTTCCCTATTCCAGAACACCCGCTAATCAGCCAGGTGTTATTTAATTTATCTTTATTATATAAATCAATAATTAGACTCTCGGACTCCGCGTGACCTATTAAGTAAGGATTGTTTTTTGGGCTTAGGGAAGAAAGATCTTTTGTATCCATAATTATTTTAGTTTTGTTTTATAAGTTTTGTTTATGATTTCTTTAATTTCTTGATGTATTTCTTTTCTATCTTTTTCTGCATTTAATACAAAGCATCTTTTAGAGTCTTTTTTTGCAATTTTTAANAAAGCTCGCCTGACTTTATTGTGAAAAGAAATTCCCATTCTCTCATATCTATTAAAGTCAATCTTTCTTAGCTTCGCTCTTTTCAGAGCTTTTTTTGTTGGCATATCCAAGATAAACGTTATATCTGGCTCTAAATCACCAAAAGCGATCTTCGATATCTTTTTGATCTTTTGAGGGCCTACTCCATGACCATAGCCCTGATAGGCAATTGTTGAATCTGTATAACGATCGCATAAAACCCATTTCCCAGACTTCAAAGCGGGGAAAATAACCTTTTTTAAATTTTGATATCTTGCNGCCATATGTAAAAGCGTTTCACAAAAAGGCTGAATTGTTAGGCGATGATTAAGTAAAATTTCTCTAATTCTTTCNCCTTCTTTTGATCCCCCAGGCTCTCTTGTTGCAATAAATTTAATTGAAGTTTTTTTTAGAGTGTTGACCAATAATTTTAATTGACTGCTTTTTCCAGTTCCTTCGCATCCCTCAAAAGTGATAAACAAGTTTTTTATCATTACGTATTACTATTCACCCCAAACCAAGTAATTGATTACCGATAATAATTTACTCAACGGACCAAGCGAGGTAATAGTAGATCCTGCGTATAACGGGATTCTAAGACTGTCGATACCTGGAGCGGTAATTTCTAATTCAGCAATTTTTGTCCCCTCTTCTATCGGAGCAGAGATCGGTGAGTCGTATTCAACCTTAAATTGTAATTTGTCTCTAGATTCACTTGGAATCGTTATTTTTGTATCTTCGTTGATTACCAGAGGAACNGTTTTCTTATCGCCAAGCCAAACTTTNGCTTGAAGGACAGCCATTCCCTCTTTTAATAAATCAAAGTTAGTAAAATTTCTGTATCCCCACTCTAAAAGTTTTATTGCTTCAGCGGTCCTCTCTTTATTGCTTGATAATCCATTAATTACCATTATTAACCGCTGATTTTTTCTCAAGGCCGATGCAGCTAATCCATGTCCTCCAGCTTCAGTATGACCTGTCTTTAGGCCATCGACTCCTACAGGTTTATTTAATAATGTGTTTCTGTTTCGTTGGTTAATGCCATTATACTCGAAACTTTCTTCAGCATAAAAATGGTAATATTCGGGAAAATTTTGAACAGTCTTTATAGCTATAATGCTCAAATCTCTAGCTGTGCTTAAGTGACCTTCATCTGGCCATCCTGTTGAATTTGTAAAATTAGAGTTTTCTAATCCAATTTCTCTCGCTTTTATATTTAATTCTTCGGAAAAATTCTCTTCTGTCCCTGAAAATGCCTCTGCTATGACAACACAAGCGTCATTACCNGATTGAACGATAATTCCTCTAAGTAAATCTTCAACCGACACTTGTGAATTTTCTTCAAGGAACATCCTAGATCCTCTTTTTGCCCAGGCTGCTTTGCTAACTTCCAATTGATCTGTTAATGATAGTGTTCCATTTTGAAGCTTTTCAAAAATTAAATAAACGGTCATCATTTTGCTCATAGATGATGGTGCAGTTAATTCATCAGCATTTTTTTCGTACAACACATACCCAGTATCAGCGTCAATAAGCACAGCTTGTTTTGCATTACTGAATCCNAAAACAAGAGAACTTTTTAATATAAAGATAAATACAAGCACCAGTTTGATTAAATTTTTTTTCAATTTCTACCCCATCTTCCTTTTTCTAATTATTGTATTATCTTTATATCCGCATTTTTGTGGCCAGTATCGATAAGTTTTTTTAAGACAATATCCATAGTTTTAATTGTGTCAAACGGTCCCATTCTTACACGATGATAATTTTCATTATTAATTTTTATTGTTGATATAATAACATTATATATTGACGAGATTTTTTTATGTAGCTTTTTTGCATTCNCTAAATCTTTAAAAGCCCCAGCTTGTATATAAAGCTTTGGTCTTCCTACAGAAAGATTCTTGACGACGGGGTCTTGATATATTTCTTTTGGTGATGAAGCCATAGTTTCTTCTTTCATATCGTTATCTAAAGCCTTCAAATCTTTTTCCTCTGTTTTTTTGCTAAGTTTTTTAGAGGGAGCATCTTTATCCCCAACATCCCCTTTGATTACCTCTTTTCTAGGAACCGCTTTTATGTATTGCGATTCACTTGGCTCGTTTTTATTTTTCATCTGCATTGCAAGCATTTGGCTTTCTTCCANCACGATNTCAACACGCACCATAGCAGTACCTTTCTTTTCAAAACCTAATAATTGNGCCGCTCTTCTTGAAAGATCAATAATTCTTCCATTTACAAAAGGCCCTCTATCATTTACGCGAATTTTCATGGATCTTCCATTTTCAAGATTTGTAACTCGGACAAGGCTTGGCATTGGTAGAGTTTTATGAGCGGCGGAAACTATATTCATATTAAATATCTCCCCATTTGCTGTCCTTTTGCGATGAAATTGTTTTCCNTACCAGGAGGCTATTCCGGTCTTGGAATAAGAGTAATCAACGGCCGGGTAATAATATTTTCCATCAATTTTATAAGGTTTTCCGACCTTATATACAGGAACACGCTCCTCACCAAACATTTCCTTAAAAGAATGGCTAAAAAGCTCNAGTTGAGAGCAAGAGGTNCTTACGAAAAGAACCATTATAAGGAGTAATATTTTTTTGATAGAAGACATCCCAGCATTAATTTTTTTTCAGCAAGTTATTTAACATATTGAATTTGATCAGACAACTTTCCTACAGCTATTCCAAAAAAATTGGATCTATTCCATTTGAGAATCACATCAAAATTTTTATGTACAAGAAAGAATCTTCTTGGATTGTCTGTTATATCTCCTTCACCTAAAACTAGCAGCCTTGCATCAATATCTGATTCTGGAATTGTGCTTTTGTCCAAGTTTTGAAATGATGCCGACCAATCTTTCATTGTTCCCCTTTTATACCCTGTTCTCTTTTTCCCTTTTGACTTTGTAGGCTTTAATTGACCCACTGAACTCCAATAATCATATTCATTCATATTTCGTGCCATTACCTCCCTTCCCCAGCTTGAGCTAGAATCCCATCCCATTTTAGAAAGATAATTTGCGGCGGAAGCTAGAGCATCTTCTTTTGATCCCCAAAGATCTTTTTTGCCATCACCGTTGTAGTCAATCGCATATTGCAAAAATGTTGATGGCATAAATTGGCATTGCCCCATTGCTCCTGCCCAAGAACCCTTCATTTTACTTAACTCTACATGACCGTCATTTAATATTTTTAAGGCATTAATTAATTCTTTCCTAAAGAAGGCACTTCTTCTTCCGTCGAAAGCTAGAGTAGTTAATGCGCTGATAACAGAGAATGAACCGCTGTGATCACCAAAATTCGTTTCTATTCCCCACAAGGCAATGATTAAATTACCCGGGATATTAAATTTTTTTTCTATTCTGTTTAAAAGACTCTCGTTGCTCAAAAGCAAATATCTACCCTTTACTATGCGTTTCTTGCTAACAGTATTATGTAGATATTTTGTTACAGTGAGGGTAAATTCTGGTTGTTTTTTATCCAATTCCAGGACTCTTTCTATTGGCTTAACATCAAAGAATGCTTTCTCCAACAAATCATTAGATATTCCTTGTTTTCTGGCCTCANCCTTGAGTTCGAAGAGCCATGAATCAAAAGTTAAATCTTGAGAAAATACAACTTTCTGATTGAAAATCAATATAAGAGAGAAGATTATGAATAATGTTTTCATGTCACCCTAGTCAATGTAACTGCATTTTAAATGATTTCATATAGTTTTATAGGTAAATGTAAGTTAAAGAAGAATGGCTTTTAACCAATTAAAGATCTTTTATTTTGAGCATTAGAAATGGCTGAGTTGAATTTTTTAATAGTTGGAGATACNAAGTATTTTTTANCCATTAAAAAATGCTTATTTCAAATTAACAAAATATACAAAACAGCCAGNATTTATATTTATGATTGGGGATTNCATGAAAAAGAAAAAGATGAATTAATTAGCAAAAATAATAAAGTGAAGATTTTTGATTGGAGAAATAAAATTCACGATAGCTTGAATAATCTTCACAATAACTATGATCTTTCTATCAATGATAATAATGTAAATGTAGCAGAATTTCATAACGCCAGATTACAAAAAGGTTTCCGAAAAAGGGTAGCAAAATTTTTTTTGAAGCGTTTTCCAAAATCTTCAATGGTAAAAAAACCAATTGAAAGAGCTATAAGATTTGAGGAGATGCTTGTTCAAAAAATTGTCTGTTTACGTGATTTCTCTAATTTTATTGGAAGCAAAAAATTCATTTTTTTAGATGCTGATGCGATGCTTGTTAAACCGTTTAGCGAAGTCTTAACATCTGATTATGATGTTGCATTCACTATGAGAAGACCGGAAAGACAATCAACGCTAATTCCGCCAAAAGGAAAATGCTTAAAAGATTTTATTAGCTCCGGTGTTGTATTTTTTGGAAGTAAAACAATTAATAGAAATATTTTCTTGGATGTATGGNTCAAGGAGGCAAGATTATATGAAGGAAGACTTAGAGAACAGGCGGCTGCTAGTATTATAATAAGCGATGATGANGGNAAAATCCCAGACTACTATTCAATTGTAANNAAAAGAATTAAAAAACAACAAATAAAATTGTTTTTNCTTCCAGCTGATATATATAATTATAATGTNGGTTTACATGATTTTTCGAATGAACATATGAACAAAATGTCACTTTTAATGNTGAAAGAAGCAAAAATTGTTCATTTTATTAACGATAGTTATAGACATAAAAATATTCGTGAATTAGTTTTTAAATCTATAGATTAATAGAGGATGGGTGGCCGAGCGGTTGAAGGCACCGGTCTTGAAAACCGGCGGGCGCGCAAGCGTCTCGTGGGTTCGAATCCCACCCCATCCGCCATTTGGAAATTCTTATGATGTTACATTCAGTTATTTCTTTTTATAAATTTGTCAAAATAAACAATCCAAAGAAATTAAGGAAAAGTTTATTAGANCTTCTCTTAAACGAAGACGTTGTCGGAACATTCTTGATTGCTAAAGAAGGAATCAATGCAACTGTTTCGGGATCTGATATCAGCTTAAAAAAAATAATGAAGTTTCTTGATAAGCAAAAGGGTTTCAATGATATCGAGTACAAGCATTCTTGTTCTATAAAGAGAGTGTTTAAGCGTTTAAAAATAAAAGTGAAGGATGAAATAGTCGCTTTGGGAAAAAAAGAAATCGATCCCTCTAAAACTACAGGAAACTATATTGAGCCGAGGAACTGGAATAAACTAATAGCGGATCCCGATGTGCTTTTAATTGATACAAGAAATACCTATGAAATAAAGATTGGTACTTTTTTAGGAGCGGAAAATCCGAATATAAAAAATTTTCGAGATTTCCCTAATTTTGTAAAAAAGAAACTAAATTCAAAAAAGAATCAAAAAATAGCAATGTTTTGTACAGGCGGAATTAGATGTGAAAAAGCTAGCTCATATTTATTAGAAAAAGGCTTTAAAGACGTTTATCAATTAAAAGGCGGAATTCTTAAATATCTTGAACAAAACACCAAAAAGAACTCTCGGTTTAAGGGGGAATGCTTCGTTTTTGATGAAAGGGTCAGCGTAAACAAAAAACTTAAGAATGGAAGATATCAACAATGCTATGCCTGTCGAATGCCAATTTCAAAAGATGATATAAGTTCTATTCATTACAAAAAAGGAATCTCGTGCCCTCATTGCTTTTCTAAAACATCCAAAAGACAAAAGAATCGTTTTGCCGAGAGACAGAATCAAATCAATCTTAGTTTTCTAAAAAATATTGATCATTTTTCTTCTCAAACATGACACTACCAATCTTATATAGTTTTAGGAGATGCCCTTACGCAATGAGAGCAAGAATGGTTTTATTACATTCAAAGATTCAGTGTGAAATTAGAGAAATAAAATTAAGTAACAAACCAAAAGAAATGTTAGCAATCTCTCCAAAAGGAACAGTACCTGTTTTGATTCTTGAAAATGGCGATATTCTTGATGAAAGTTTAGACGTTATGTTGTGGGCAATCGAACAAGGAAATTTAAGAAATTTATTTAATTCAGGAAAAAAAGAAATTCTAGATTTAATTAAAATAAATGATGGAGAATTTAAAGATGCTATTGATAGATATAAGTACTCTTCGCTTTATCCAGAAAAACCAATGATAGAATATAGAAAAATGGGTGAGCTTTTTTTGGAAAAGATCGAGTCTTATTTAGAAAAGAATAAATTTATTTTTGGAAAAAATATATCCTTGGCAGATTTAGCGATCTTTCCTTTTATTAGGCAATTCTGCAGAGTAGATATTGATTGGTTTAATTCATCTTTATTCAAGAAGATAAAAGAATGGACTCTTTTTTTTGAAGGAAGTGAGAATTTTATAGACATTATGAGAAAAATAAAGCCATGGACAACAGGAGATAAGCCAACTTTNTTTCTGGAATAAGCGTTACCGTTGCCTTATTATTCTTTTTTAGCGCCTAAGATCATGGCGAATAGGCCCTCCCTTTTAAGAAAAACTAAAGACTTCGTTATTTATAAGNAAAATGAAATCTTAGATAATGGGTGACAAGTTNCTGCTATTCTTTTGATTCCTCTTTGGAATCCTCTTTAACTTCTTNGTCCTTGCTTTCAGGAGCTTTTTCATCTTCATCAGGAGCTTTTTCATCTTCAGCGGGCGCTTCCGAAGAAGAAGCATCATCTTCTACCTTAAGATCTTCNGCTGATACTCTTCCGTCTTCACCTTTAATAGTCTCGAAAGAAACTTTTTGTCCATCAAGCAAAGANCTTAGNCCGGCCTTCTCAACAGCCGAAATATGAACAAAAACGTCGTCATCGCTCCCATCGGGCTTAAGAAAACCATAACCCTTTACTCTATTAAACCATTTAACCGTTCCAGTAGTCATTTAGACCCCTTTCCCAAAGCTATATACATCAAGAGGACATAGCACAGATGATGACTGTTTTGAATAATTATTTAACATATTATTGAGCTTTTTTTGCAATTCTAGATATTTTATTTAATAAAATTTTAGTATCTAGTATTTTTTCTTTATAGTTTCCCCACGTTTTTTTGAAAATAAAAGAGCTATTTGACTTTAATCGGAGCTCATTTTTTGATTTTTTAATTAAGTCAATTAACCCCTCTGGGTTAGCAAAATGTCCGTTCTGGAAGAAAATTTGTATGCCCTTCGAGCCTAACTCCAGTCTACTAATGTTAGCATTTAAACATAAGCGTTTGATTGATATAATATCTGCAAGATTTTTGACTTCGTTTGGAACTTGCCCAAACCTATCTGTCAATTCGTCGGTAAATTCTTTCATCTCTACATCGCTACTTATCAAAGAAATCTTTTTATATAGATTTAATCTAATATTAAGATCAGCAACATACCACTCAGGTATATAAACAGGCTCACCTAGCAATATTTTAGGTGACCATTTTTTCTTTTCTGTTCTTTTTTCATTTCTTTTTAGATCGCTTACAGCCTCTCTTAACATTTCTTGATAAAGCTCAACCCCCACTTCCCTTATATGCCCAGATTGCTCTGCTCCAAGAAGATTTCCAGCTCCACGAATGTCAAGGTCATAACTGGCTAAAGAAAAACCCACGCCAAGAGAATCTAATTTATTTATTACTTCTAATCTTTTTTTTCCTGAACTTGATAAATTGCTTTCTTCGGAATAGGTTAAGTAAGCGTATGCCTTTGTGGCAGATCTNCCNACCCTTCCCCTCAGTTGATGTAGTTGCGAGAGTCCAAATAAATCCGCTCGATAAATAATAATTGTGTTTGTTTTTGGAATGTCTAGNCCGGATTCAATAATACTTGTTGATAAAAGTAGATCAGAATCTCCTTGGTAAAAATCTAGCATTGCACGATCCANCTGCTTAGGAGACATCTGACCATGTGCAACAGTAATTTTAATTTCAGGAANCATNTTTTTTAATTTTTTATGTATATCAGTAATATCTTTTATTCTGGGGCATACAAAAAATATCTGTCCTCCTCTTTTCATCTCTCTCATCATGACTCTGCGAATGATCAGCGGGTCATAAGGCAATATAAAAGTATCAATACCCAGCCTATTACTGGGAGGAGTTGCTATTAGCGACATTTCACGAACTCCTACAAGCGCAAGTTGTAATGTTCTCGGTATTGGAGTAGCTGTCAGCGTCAATATGTGAATGTTAGATCTGAGCTCTTTAATCTTTTCTTTGTGACGAACTCCAAAGTGTTGCTCCTCATCAATTATTAGAAGACCCAAATTATCAAAAGTAATATCTTTTGATAGTAAGGCATGGGTGCCTATGACAATATCTATATGGCCATTAGTTAGATCTGATTTGATCGAACTAAATTTACTTTTAGGAACCAACCTTGATAGCTGGGCAATACTCACTTTAAAATCTTTAAATCTATTTTTAAAAGTTTCGTAATGCTGAATAGCCAACAAAGTGGTTGGGACAATTACCACAACNTGAACTCCACTGGAAACAGCAANAAACGCAGCCCTGAGAGCAATTTCGGTTTTTCCAAAACCGACATCCCCACAAATTAATCTGTCCATTGGTATTGTGGTTGAAATATCTTGCACTACGCTTTTAATCGCTTCTTCCTGATCGCTGGTCTCTATATAAGGAAAATGAGAAGAAAATTTTTCATATTGATTTGTTGATAAAGTTAAAGCTATTGCTTTATTAATTTTCCTTTTTGCTTCGATCCTAATAAGATCTTTAGCAAGCGATCTAATAAAGCCTTTTGTTTTAGACTTCCTTTTTTGCCATCCGATGCTTCCTAGTGTATCAAGATCAGAGATCGTGCCATCTCCAAATCTCGACAGAGTATCTATATTTTCTACTGGAACAAAAAGCTTGTCTTCTTTTGCATATGTTATTTGTAAGTAATCATGTAGGACATTGTTTACTTGTAGGGCCTTCAATCCATCATATTTTCCTATTCCATGATCTTGATGTACAACAAGATTCCCAACAGAAAGCGAGGTAATTTCTGAAATTATATTTTTTGGATTTCTGTATTCTTTAATTTTTGTTGATTTCTTTTTAAGACCAAAAGCCTCTTTTTCGGACATGAAAGTGACATCATCAACTACAAAACCATTTTCAATATCCAGAATAGTGGAAAAAATATTTTCATTATTTAAATTATCCCATGATTTGATTTTTGTGTTATTTTTTAGAAAGATTCTCCCAAGCTTTTGTTGACTGGATTGGTTGTCAAAAGCGATAATCAATTTCTTGTTTCTAGATTTTTCAAATGATCGAATAATATTGCTTATCCCTTTTTTTTCAAAATTAGNATCGATGNATTGAGAGCTCTTTANATTTAANGCAGATCCCATATTTTTTATTATTTTGAATGGTGAAAATTTGATCTTATCAAAATCATGGATAGAATTTTTCCAGCTTGTCTTGCTCAAATATAAATAATTAGTTGGTAAAGGTTTATACCAGCCCTCTTCACTCAATCTTGATTCATATAGCTCATCTATTAGATAAAAGATTTTATTTATCTTGTTTTCAATACCTTCTTGGAATGCAATTTTTATTTTTCTATCCTGGTTTGGTGAAATAAATTGAAATAAGCTTGGCATATTCTCATGAAACAAAGGTGCCCAATGATGCAGTGATTCNCATTCTATNCCAGAGCTTACCGATTGATATAATTTGTCTTTTCCTGCGTTTGTTCCAAATAAATTCCTATAATTTTCCCTAAATAGATTGATTGAATCGATGTCTAGAGAAAGCTCATTCATTGGCAGTAAAGAAAATTCACTTTTATTTTTAATGGTTCTTTGCGATATGGGATTGAATGATCTTATTGATTCAACCATGTCATTAAAAAAATNAATTCTTACTGGTTCGTCGAGATCAGAAGAAAAAACATCAATGATGTCCCCCCTTACCGAGAAATCTCCATGTTGCTGAACCAAAGACGTCCTGGAATATCCATTTTCGTTAAGAAAACCCAATAATTTCTCTTGTCTGATGCTTAATTTTGGAAAGATTTTTATATAATTTTTTTTAAAGAATTGTTCTGGTGGAATTTTTTGAATAGCNCCCGCTATAGTTGTGATTATTATGGTTTTGTTTATTTTTTCACTTGTTCTTTTTAAGCTTGATAACTGGAATAAAGCTTTTATCCTTTGCGCAATTAGATTCTTTTTGACCGGGCTTTTATCATATGGNAAACATCCCCAATCAGGAAAATATAAAATCCTTATAGTTGGATCAAAAAAGGATATTAGATTCTTTAATCTTAATGCTTTTTCTTCATTCTCTGAAAGATACAATATAGCTTCTGAGTTCCTGCGATTTACGATATCTCGCAGAACTTTTGATTCAGCGCCATTGGGGCAATTGCCTATATTTTCAAGCAAGGGTTTATTTTTCAAGTTTTGCTATTCTTATTTCCGAAGAAGATTTTACTCAATAAATATAAGGGTTTGTTTTTTTTACTCGTGCTAGATTCTTGAATNATTCGATTGTAAAAATCTAAATCATTTAAATCNAACATTTTGTTTAATCGGNTTAAGTCTTTTTGATTCAAATTATTTAAAAATTTATCATTAAATTTTTTTAAAATGATCTCCAGTTCTCTTAGACCGCGATGACTGCAATTATACAAAATCTTTTTTTTAAGAGAATCTGTATATGTTTTATTTTTTTTTATGGTCATTGCTAAATTTTATNATTCCCATTGTTGGTGAATATTGATATTATANGCCAGAAGAGATTTATGTCACTACGCCCAAAAATACTCTATCCGTTATTTTCNTCTCTAAACAATATACCTGGCATTGGCCCACGCACAACAAAGCTAATTGAAAAAATTACTGCACCAAATCTATTTGGCCTCTGCAAACACTTACCAACAAATCTTCTTACGAGGAAAAGAATTATCAAATTAAGCTTCGCTGAAAAAGATAAATTTATTATATTGCCTGTTGAAGTTGTATCCCACAAACCCTCAAGAAGAAAAAATATGCCATATAAGGTTGTTTGTCTCGGAGGTGGAGTAGAGTTAGAGCTGGTTTTTTTTAATGCNAAATCTGATTATTTAGAGGAAATTCTTCCTATCAATAAAAAGAAAATAGTTAGTGGAAAAATNGATTTTTTTAGAAGNAAGTATCAGATTATTCATCCAGATTATGTTGTGGATTCAANAAATATAGGAACCATTCCTTCATCAGAACCCATATACCCCTTAACGAAAGGCTTGACTCAAAAACTATTGAGAAAATCTATAATTTGGAGTTTGGAACAATTACCTGATTTGCCAGAGTGGGTAGATACCGGNCTAATAGAAGCGCAAAAATGGTCCTCTTGGAGACAAAGTCTTATTAAACTACATAACGTCAATTNCCATTCNGATTTCTATCTTTCTTCATCTAGCAGAACGAGATTAGCTTACGATGAANTGCTCGCTAACCAGCTCGCAATATCAATAATACGTAGCGATATTAAAACTCATATTGGAAAAAAAATTATAAGTAAAAAAATAATACGTAATAAAGTGATTAGCTTGCTGCCATTTAAAATTACAGATTCACAAAAAAAAGCCTTGGAAAAAATAGAGCTGGAAATGGCTGATGAAAAAAGAATGGTTCATTTGTTGCAAGGTGACGTCGGAAGCGGGAAAACAATTGTTGCTCTTTTATCTATGCTGACCGTTATAGAGGCTGGCTATCAATGTGCGTTAATGGCACCAACCGAAATTTTATCAAAACAGCATTTTTTAACTTTTAAAAAATTTCTCAAAGACACCGATATAACCGTTTCGCTTTTAGCGGGAAATGAAAAAAGCAGCGTACGTAAGAAAAATCTTGACGATTTGTCATCTGGAAGNTCTCAAGTTGTTATTGGAACACATTCCTTATTTCAAGAAGGTGTTAACTTTAAGAATTTAGGATTAGTAGTAATAGATGAGCAGCAAANATTTGGAGTTCATCAACGTTATTTACTTGCTTCTAAAGGAAAAAAGACAAATGTACTTGTTATGACCGCAACNCCGATACCAAGAACGCTGACTCTNGCATCTTTTGGAGATATTAATGTTTCNTGTCTTCGTGAGAAACCTGTTGGTCGTAAAGATATCATAACTAGAGTTGTCCCGATTTCACGATTTAATAATATTATTTTAGCGATAAAAAACAAAATAAAGAATAATGAAAGAGTTTACTGGGTCTGTCCTCTGATTGAAGAATCTGAGATTTTAAATTTAGTAAATGTAAAAAAACGTTTTGAAAGTCTAAAAAATATTTTTGGTTCAAAAATTGGTTTAGTGCACGGAAAATTAAAATCTGAAGAAAAAGATCTAACAATGAAAAAATTTGTTAGCGGTGAAATTAGCATTATCGTATCTACTACTGTAATAGAAGTTGGCGTTGATATTCCTGAGGCAACAGTAATGATAATCGAACACGCAGAAAGGTTTGGTTTATCTCAACTGCATCAATTAAGAGGTAGAGTTGGAAGAGGTAATGTTCAATCTCTTTGCGTTCTGGTTTATGATCCTCCTTTAACTAACACCGCAAGCACTAGATTAAAGGTATTGAGGGATACGAATGATGGATTCCGTATTGCTGAAGAGGATTTGCGCTTAAGAGGATCTGGGGAANTCCTTGGAATTAAACAAAGTGGTTTTCCTGAATTTTACTTTGCTGATTTAACAGCGCATCAAAATCTACTCGAAAATGCTAATAATGATGCACAAAAAACACTAAAAATAGATCCAGGGCTTACAAGCAAAAGAGGCTCTGCATTAAGGCACTTGCTCTATCTTTTTGAAAAAGACACTGCTATTAAGTATTTACAGTCAGGCTAGTCTTTCTTGTTTTTTTTGCTTGGTGTTATTATTCCGGCAGAAATAATCATTTTAATGCCCTCATCTACAGACATTTTTAACGGCCTTACNTCCCTTTTTGGAATGAACAGAAGAAAACCAGAAGTTGGGTTTGGGGTTGTCGGCAAAAATACATTTACTGTTTCGTTTTTTGTAATTTTTTGAACTTCGCCCTTTGTGGATCCGGTTAGGAATCCCATGGCCCANGATCCTTTTCTTGGGTATTCAATCAAGACGACCTGTCTAAAAGCATCGGATTGTTTCTTGAGTACCGTTCCAAAAATTTGCTTTACCGCGGTATATATTCCCCTAATGACAGGAACTCGGCTAAGAATCTTTTCTCCAAATCTTACAATTATTCTTCCCAAAAAACTTGCGGTAAACCATCCGANTAGAATCATGGACGTAATAAATACCAGCAAGCCGCTTCCAGGAACCTCAATAGGCAATGAAAAGAAAAAGTCAGGAAAAAATTTAGTTACTTTAGAATCGACAAAATTTACAAAAATCCAAACGAAATAAATAGTAATTGCAAGGGGTGCGGTAACAAGAATGCCTGCAAAAAAATAGTTGCGTAATTTTAAAATCATTTTATTTCGTTCTCCAATATTTTATTAGAATTACAAAGTGGGCGGACCGGGGATCGAACCCGGGACCACTCGATTAAAAGTCGAGTGCTCTACCTAACTGAGCTACCCGCCCATAATCTATATGTTTTTCTAATAATAATTTATTTTTTTGTCTTAGCATCATCAGGAACTGAAGGCTTGTTATCACTTTCTTCATTAGCGGCCACTTTCATGGAAATAATGCGTGAAGGCTCACCTAAAACTTTTCCATTGCCCCCTTCTCCCAACTTTATTTTATCCACAGCATGCATTCCTGAAATTACTTCTCCCCAANCAGTATATTGTCCATCAAGAAAAGTTGAGTCATCTAGGCAGATAAAAAATTGGCTATTTGCAGAGTTTGGATCNTTGGCTCTTGCCATAGACACAATCCCTCTAGTATGAGATATGTCGTTAAATTCAGCAGGTAAGTCACTCTTATCGGATCCTCCGGTACCATCTCCCCTCGGATCTCCGGTTTGCGCCATAAATCCTGCGATGACCCTGTGAAACTTTAATCCATCATAAAAACCTTCTTTGGACAACTCCTTTATCCGATTTACGGTTTTTGGAGCAACATCCGGAAAAGTTTTTATTACTACTCGCCCATGTTTTAATTGTAAATATATCAAGTTTTCTAAATTTTTGTGATTTTTACTTTCGCTATTAGATGAATAAAGCGTCAGTATTAATGCAAAGGCAAGAAAAATTCCAAAAAAAAATTTTTTTTTCATTTTTTTTCTCTTTTTATGTGTTCAAGAATCTTTTCTTCTACGCGATGACTAACAAAATCTGATATATTGCCACCCAGTTTTGCGATCTCTTTAACCAACTTTGAAGATGTAAACTGATGATGATCAGATGCCATTAAAAAGACAGTTTCTATATTCTTGTCTAGCTTTGCATTCATGCCCGCCATTTTAAATTCAAACTCGAAATCCGAAACCGCTCTTATGCCTCTAATAATTACACTGGCTCCAATAGAACTTGCGAAAGTAACTAAAACATTTTCAAATGGTTTGACCTCGATAGTTTTTTTTGAGTCAATTCCGTTAGATTTTTTTAGATCATTTATCTCTTCTTTAAGAATTTCAACTCTCTCTTCAAATGTAAACATCGGTAACTTTTCTGTGTTAACAGCGACGCCAATAACTAATTGATCAACAATGTGCATAGCACGGCGGACTATATCCATATGTCCATCAGTAAAGGGATCAAAAGTTCCAGGGTAAATGCCTGTATGTAAATTACTCATTAGATAATTGCCTAAATTTAATTTTCCTGCTTCGCTTCGTTTTCCTTAACATTCTTAACAGTCTCTGGGGTTATTATTTTTTCTTCCTGTAAGCCGCTTGCCTCACCATTCTCCATTTCTGTTAATCTGGTTACAGATACTACTTTTTCATTATCAGCAATATCAAAAAGTTTTACACCTTGCGTTTGCCTTCTTGCAATTCTTACATCGTTAATAGGGCACCTAATTAACTTTCCTTGATCAGTGACTAAGACAATGTGGTCATTTTTATCAATAGGAAATGAAGCGGTTACCGAGGATCCGTTTCTTTTTTTTAACTCCATATTAGTGATTCCCGATCCTCCTCTTCTGGTTATTCTGTAGTCGTAAGCCGAGCTTCTTTTTCCATAGCCTTTTTGACTTATAGTTAATATAAATTCTTCTTGATCTGACATTTTCCTTATTCTTTCAGAACTTAACGTGATCGCGGATTCCGCTTTTTTCAAATCCTTTGTTTCATTTGCTTCTGAACCGTTGTTCAGCGAAGTTTCCTTTTTTAAGTATGAATCTCTTTCCTCAATGGAAAAATCAGCATGTTTCAATATTGTCATTGATATAACCTCATCAGAGGTCTTCAATCTGATGCCTCTTACCCCGCTAGAAGAGCGGCCAGAGAAAACTCTGATATCTGGAACCTTGAATCTAATA
The DNA here is from genome assembly GCA_002712065.1 of Rickettsiales bacterium. GTDB lineage: Bacteria > Pseudomonadota > Alphaproteobacteria > UBA8558 > UBA8558 > UBA8558. Next base: position 61,015 of record PARU01000012.1, read on the forward strand.
CATTTCCCAAGCTTTGATGCCAGAAGAACATCTTCATTTTCTCGACATGTTTCTACCCCGATAAGAAGATCCTCTTTGTTTAATTTCATAGCAATTTTTCCATTAGCCATCACATTAGTAAAATCCGATAATCTATTTCTGCGTGCATTACCCTTAGCCGTTGCAAAGACTATGAATGTTTCTGCCCAAGTTGCTTGATCTTCTGGAAGTGGCATTAACGTTGTTATATTTTCATTTTCTGCAAGCGGTAGTAGATTTATTAATGCCTTTCCTAATGATTGTGGCGTAGCTTGTGGAATCTTGTGTGCTTTTAACTTATATACTTTTCCATTGTTAGAAAAAAACAGTACGGAAGTGTGTGTATTCGCAAAAAAGACTTTTGTGACAAAATCCTCTTCTCTGGTTTGCATGCCGGCTCTACCTTTCCCACCCCTTCTCTGGGCTCTGTAAGTAGAAAGAGGAACTCTTTTGATGTAGCCAGCGCGACTTACGGTTATTACCATATCTTCTTTTTGTATTAAATCTTCATCATCTTGTTCGTCACTGCCCTCCAAGAATATAGTTCTTCGCTCATCCGCAAAGTTGGTTTTAACTTCAATTAATTCGTTTCTTAATATAGATGCCAATTTTTTCTCAGAATTTAAGATTTCTAAATATTCTGCAATTTCCTTAACAACGCCTTTTAAGTCTTCCGCTATCTTGTCTCTTTCCAGACCAGTTAATCGGTGAAGCCTTAAATCAAGAATAGATTTAGCCTGTAATTCAGATAACTTGAATTTTTTGTCTTTTGAAATTTTTCCTTTATCATAAACTAGGGTTATGAGATCAGTTATTCCCTTGACGCTCCACTCTCTCGCCATTATCTGTTCCTTGGCTATCTCAGGATCTTTTGCTTTTTTGATAAGAGCGATCATTTCATCCAAATTATTGACAGCTATAACTAAGCCAACCAAAATATTAGCCCTTTCGCGAGATTTGGCTAAATCGAACGTTGCTCTCTTTGTTATTACTTCTCTTCGGAAGTCAACAAATGCACTAATTGCAGTTTTAAGATCTACGGTTACAGGTTTTCCGCCATTAAGAGCGAGCATATTTATTCCAAAACTAACTTGTAAGGGCGTGTGCCTAAAAAGTTTATTTTTCACAACTTCAGTAGAACTGCCTTTTTTTAGCTCAATGACGACACGAACACCTTTTCTATCCGATTCATCTCTTAATTCAGATATGTCTTCGATTATTTTTTCTTTGGATACTTCAGCAATTCTTTGCATTAATCTAGATTTATTGACCTGATAAGGTATTTCCGTAACGATTATCGCTTCCTTATCCTTTTTGATTTGCTCAACACTTATTTTTGAACGAATTTTTAACGATCCGTGACCTGTCTCATATGCGGACTTGATCCCCGGAGCTATGCTGGATCCTGATGGCTTCAAAATAGCTCCACCCGTCGGGAAGTCTGGGCCAAGAACATATTTCATTAAATCTTCTGTTGTCGAATTAGGGTTATCAAGAAGAGCACAGCATGCGTCAATCACCTCACCTAAATTATGTGGAGGAATGTTCGTGGCCATACCCACAGCTATTCCACTAGCGCCATTTACCAGTAAATTCGGAATTTTTGACGGCAAGACGGTAGGCTCTTGAGTCGTATTATCATAGTTCTCTTGGAAAGATACTGTGTTTTTTTCAATATCTTCGAGAAGAGAATTTGCTGGTTTATCTAACTTAGCTTCAGTATAACGCATAGCAGCAGGCGGATCCCCATCCATTGATCCAAAGTTTCCTTGTCCCTTAACTAAAGGAAGTCTCATGGAAAAGTCTTGGGCCATTCTTACCATTGCGTCATAAATTGCGCTGTCGCCATGAGGATGATATTTGCCCATAACGTCTCCAACAATACGAGCTGATTTTCTAAAGTTCTTGTCGTAACCACCCTCTTTCATTGCATAGAGGATTCTTCTATGGACGGGCTTTAGTCCATCCCGTATATCTGGCAGAGCTCGTGAAACGATTACGCTCATTGCGTAATCTAAATACGAGCTTTCCATTTCATCTTCAATATTGATGAAACTTATGCCGGTTGGTTTTGTATCTGATGTATCTGTCACTAAATATTAATTTTGAAATCAAAGCGATGAACGTGCACTTTATATTTTGGATAATTCATCATTAATCCTTAAAATTTACCAAATTTCTACTCAATGAACAACGAAATCCACAGGTTTTTTTAGATAATATTAAGGTATTTATTCGTTCGAAGAAAACTAGAATTTAGAAGGGAATATCGTCATCCAATTTAAAATCTTTTTCGGGTAAATCAGCACTTTTTTCTGAAGGTATTGCTTCAGTTTTAGTTCTGTCTGACATCGATCCTGACCCTGACTTATTGTCAAGAATTGTTAATTCAGCTCGATATCCCTGCAAAACCACATCTGTAGAATATTTCTCAGCCCCAGCCTCTCCCCATTTACTGGTTCTTAGTTCACCAGATACAAACACCTTTGATCCCTTTTTAACATGCTGCTCCGCTATTTCAGCTAAACCATCATTAAAAATTGTAATTCTGTGCCATTCAGTTTTTTCTTTTCTTTCTCCAGATTGTTTATCCTTCCAGTTTTCACTTGTAGCGATCGGAAAGGTAACGATTTTCTTTCCATCCTGAGTTGTTCTTACTTCGGGATCCTTTCCAAGATTTCCAATTAATATTACTTTATTAACAGTCCCAAATAATGCCATTTCAGTAACTATAAATAGTTATAATCATGATTCGTTTTCTGATATATCTAAGTTACAAGAATTTTCTGATTTGTCTAATGGTTAATGCATATAGTGGAGAAAACGATAAAAAATGCTGTCAAAAATTATAATTCGTGGAGCAAAAGAGCATAACCTAAAGAACGTTAATTTAGAGATACCGAGAGATAATTTAATTGTTTTTACTGGCTTGTCTGGCTCTGGGAAATCTTCTCTAGCTTTTGACACTATCTATGCTGAGGGACAAAGAAGATATGTTGAGAGCCTTTCTGCTTACGCAAGGCAATTCTTAGAACTGATGCAAAAACCAGATGTTGAATCTATTGAGGGTTTGTCACCGGCTATATCGATAGAGCAAAAGACAACTTCACGAAACCCNAGATCTACAGTAGGAACTGTTACAGAAATTTATGATTATCTTCGTCTTTTGTTTGCTCGNATAGGAATTCCCTATTCACCAAAAACAGGNAAGCCAATAACATCACAAACAATAACTCAAATCGTAGATCAAATTCTGTCTATGAAAAAAGGATCTAGATTACATCTTCTTGCNCCNATAGTTAGGGGAAGAAAAGGAGAATATAAAAAAGAATTCNAAGATTTACAAAAACGTGGTTTTCAACGTGTTAAAATTGACGGATCTATATATGATCTTGAGGATGCCCCTACGCTAAATAAAAAAATTAAACACAATATAGAGGTTGTTGTTGATCGTATAGCTCTTCGCGATCAGATCCGATCCCGCCTTGCGGACAGTGTAGAAACTGCCATAAATCTTTCTGAAGGACTTATTTTTGTTGAAAATAAAGATACTGAAAAGGTTATAAATTTTTCCACTAAATTTTCATGTCCTGAGACAGGTTTTACTATTGATGAAATCGAACCAAGATTATTTTCTTTCAATAATCCGTTTGGAGCTTGTCCAGAATGTGATGGGCTTGGAGAAGAAAGTGAGTTTGATATGNATTTAATTATCCCAAATCAAGATCTTTCCATTCTTGAAGGAGCAATCAAACCCTTACTTTTAAGAATCAAATCCTCACACTCTTTTTANATGCAAACTCTAGAAAGCATTGCTAAACATTATAAATTTAAATTANGNACNCCGTGGAAATCCCTAAGCACAAGAGNNNAAAGAATTGTTCTTTTTGGTTCCGAGGGAGAAAAGATAGATTTTAACTATGATTTTAATGATGGTCGATTCGACTCGAGAAAAACCTTCAATGGAGTTTTGCCTATTCTCGAAAAAAAGTTTGAAAAGGGAGATGNCTGGATGAAAGAAGATCTTAATAAATTTAGATCTACTAAGCCCTGTGAAGCTTGCCAAGGCCAAAGATTAAAAGAAGAGGCTTTATGCATTAAAATAAATAGAAAAAATATTACAGAGGTTGCGGATTTATCGATTGGCAAAGCAATAATTTGGTTCAAGGAATTAGAAAATAAACTAAGTAATAAAGAAAAGGAAATTGCCCGAAGAATTTTAAAAGAAATAAAGTATAGATTAAAATTTCTAATAAATGTTGGGCTTGAATATCTTACTCTATCAAGGGGATCGGGAACCCTATCTGGTGGGGAAGGACAGAGAATTCGCCTAGCCTCTCAAATTGGATCTGGATTAACGGGAGTCCTTTATGTCCTTGATGAGCCCTCTATAGGTTTACATCAACGAGATAACAAAAGATTACTAAANACTCTATGTAATCTACGAGATTTGGGAAATACCGTCATCGTAGTTGAGCATGATGAAGANGCAATANTATCTGCTGATTATATAGTTGACATGGGACCNGGCGCTGGAATTCATGGNGGCCAAATTGTTGTGGCTGGTGNCCCNNAACAAGTTTTTAATAACAGAGACAGNATTACTGCGCAATATATCAATGGTACGAAAAGAATTGATATACCAAAGATTCGCCGTAAAGGAAAAATAGGTCAATCAATAAAGATTAATGGTGCCAAAGCAAATAACCTAAAGAATCTTGATATTGTTTTTCCATTGGGCGTTCTTACCTGTGTTACCGGTGTATCNGGTAGTGGAAAATCAACGNTNGTGATCGATACCATGTACAANGGACTTGCTAGAATTATAAATAGCTCTCGTGAACATNCTGGCGAGCACACATCTATCGAAGGCTGGGAATTTTTAGATAAGATAATAGACATAGATCAGTCACCGATAGGCAGAACACCAAGATCTAATCCAGCAACTTATACAGGTCTATTTACGCCAATTAGAGATTGGTTNTCCGGTTTACCTGAGGCCAAATCGCGTGGTTATAAACNAGGAAGATTTTCTTTTAATGTTAAGGGNGGTAGATGTGAAGCTTGTGAAGGNGATGGTNTNATAAAAATTGAAATGCATTTTTTGCCTGNTGTTTATGTCCAGTGTGATGAATGTTCAGGGAAACGATANAACAGAGAAACGTTAGANGTTAAATATAAAGGTAAATCAATTTCCGATATTTTAGAAATGACCGTAGCAGAAAGTATGGAATTTTTTAAACCAATACCTTCAATACGATCTAAATTGGAGACCTTGCAAAATGTTGGGCTTGGCTATATTCACTTGGGACAGGCCGCAACAACTTTATCNGGAGGCGAAGCTCAAAGAATAAAGCTTTCTAAAGAATTATCAAAAAGATCAACTGGGAAAACTCTGTATATTCTAGATGAACCAACAACCGGTCTACATCAACATGATGTCAAAAAGTTACTTGCGGTTCTCGACAAATTAGTTGATCACGGAAATACCATCGTAGTGATTGAACATAACTTGGATGTTATAAAAACTGCTGATTGGATAATCGATTTAGGTCCTGAGGGTGGAGAAAAAGGAGGAAAAATTATTGCAAGCGGTACACCTGAGGAAGTTTCTAATACTAAAGAAAGTTATACCGGTATATATCTTAAAAAGATTTTAACAAAAAGAAGCCAGATGGAGAAAACAGCATAAAGAAACCAAGAGAAGAGAATTATTTCTTTTTTCTCTTAATCAAAAATCATTCTTCCCTATCTTGTATTTCCATTCTTTCCTTCGCTGCTTTAATGATCGGATGATCTTCTGCAGTTTCTGGGTTTTTTTTATCTGATTTTATGGAATTTAATATTTTAATTATTTTTTCTATTCTCAAAACGGCGTACACCAAAAGAGCAGATAAAATAATCCAAACGAGTTCTTGCATATAAAAACCTTTCCCAATTGAATATGGCTGTTATTATAGTATTGAGAAAATGATAACTTTTAAACATTAATCTTAGGGGGGAGAAGTGAATGAATAATCCGTTAGAGTCTCTACCCAAAACCCTCGGTCTTGGGTTTGCTTTATTAGTATTAATAGTTCTTTTGTTGGGTATGGATACCTTCTTTGCGCCTGGTAATGAAAGGTGGTGGAAATTCTTTTTCCGCTGGTTACATGTATTATCGGGAATTATGTGGATTGGGCTTTTGTGGTATTTTAATTTTGTTCAGATTCCGTCTATGCCAAAGATTCCGGATGAACAGAAACCAGCTATCGGTAAGGTAATTGCTCCAACCGCACTTTGGTGGTTTCGGTGGGGTGCTATGGCGACCATTGTTACTGGATTAATCCTTGCGCATCTAAGTGGTTATCTAGGTACACTAGCATTAGGGCTTGGCTCCGAAAACATAAGTGCAATTGGTATTGGAATGTGGCTTGGAATCATTATGTGGTTTAACGTTTGGTTCGTAATTTGGCCAAACCAAAAAAGAGCCTTGGGGATTGTGGAAGCATCTGATGATGCAAAGAAAGCATCGGCGAGGACAGCTATGCTTTTTTCAAGAACCAACACTCTTTTATCAATTCCTATGTTGTATGCGATGGTGTCAGGCCACCTTTAGTCAATTTTTTGAGTAAACTGGAACAATATGGGGTGATTTGGATCACCCCATTTTTTATCGAAAGTAAAGTTTATTTTTTTTCATCATTCCTGACTTCGCTACCTCCAAGCCGAAAAATGTTGAGTAGTGGAGAGGCAATAAATATTGATGAATAGGTTCCTATAAACACCCCCCAAATCATCGCGAAGACAAATCCATGAATGACTTCACCACCGAAGTAAAAAAGAACAATAAGAGCTAATAAGGTTGTTAAGCTGGTCATAGTTGTTCTCGATAATGTTTGATTAATGCTCATATTTATAATTGAAGGAACATCTTCTTTTCTAAATTTTCTTAAATTTTCACGTATTCTATCGTAAACAACCACAGTATCGTTAATAGAGTAACCAGCAATTGTTAAAATTGCGGCAACAATGGCCAGATTAAATTCTAGATTTAAAATAGAAAAAAGACCTATAGTAGTTAATACGTCATGCAGTAGTGCGAGAACAGCACCGATACCAAACTGCCATTCAAATCTTATCCAGATATAAATGAGCATAGCTAGCAACGAAAGTGTTACCGCCCAAATACCAGCTTCTACTAACTCCCCCCCTACCTTAGGTCCAACAAATTCGGTTCTTCTGTAATCTAATTCATTCCCAAGCGTATCCTTAATTTTTTTGATTGCTTTAATTTGTTCTTTTTCATCACCCTCTTGCTTTTGCGCTTTAATTAAAAGATTTTCGGGTTTTCCAAATTCCTGTATCTCAATATCCCCGATGCCTAAACCATCTAGCTTGGATCTTACTTCAGATAAATTAGGTTTAGAATCAAAGAGAACATCAATCATAATGCCTCCTTTAAAATCAATCCCATAATTTAACCCCTTGGAAAAAAAGAAAAAAATGGAGAGAAAAACTATAAATATTGAAGCTATAAACGCAAATATACGAAATCGATAAAAGTTAATTTTTGTATCAGCAGGTATTAATTTTATTGACCACATTTTTAAACCGGTAAATTTGATGGTTTTCTTCTAAACAACCAAGATGTCATCATAAATCGGGTCAACAATATTGCAGTAAACATGGATGTAATAATTCCTATAGAAAGAGTAACGGCAAACCCTTTAATAGGTCCCGAACCAAACTCAAACAACAAAAGAGCTGCTATTAAAGTTGTGACATTTGCATCAATAATGGTGGTGAGCGCATTTCGGTAACCTGAATCCATGGCGTTAATCGGAGTACGCCCCGATCGTGTTTCTTCTCTTATTCTCTCAAAGACCAGTACGTTTGCGTCTACTGCCATACCGACTGTCAAAACTATTCCAGCTATGCCAGGCAGCGTTAATGTTGCCTGCAATAGCGACAAAAATCCAAAAATAAGGGCTAAATTTATGAGAAGAGCAAAATTAGCAATAAAGCCGAATAGCCCATAAACAATAAGCATAAAAACGATCACTGCTGCTAAGGCAATTATGCAGGCAGCTTTTCCAGAATCTATTGAATCTTGCCCTAAGCTCGGACCCACTGTTCTTTCTTCCAAAATAGTTATCGGCGCAGGAAGCGCTCCAGCTCTTAGTAAGATTGCCAGATCATTTGCCGATTGGGCATTAAAGCGTCCTTGAATCTGCCCTACCCCACCAAGAATTGCCTGTCTTACAACTGGAGCAGTAATAACCTTTCCATCCAGAACGACAGCTAATCGTTTATTAACATTATCTGCGGTTACTTTTCCGAATTTTCTTGCCCCTATCGAATCAAATTTAAAGGACACAACCCATTGAGAGGTTCCAGAATCCATAGATGCTTGTGCATTTTCTAAATGACTTCCCCCCAACATTACTTTTTTTCTAACTACATATTCTTTTTCTGCATCTGATGGATCTGCAGAAGGCAAGAGCATTGCGCCTGCAGGTACGTGCCTTTTGTCTGCATCTAGCCTGGTAGCAGGATCAAGCAAATGAAATGTAAGCTTAGCAGTCTTGCCAAGCAATTCTTTTATGCGTTCAGGATTTTTGACTCCTGGTAATTGGACTAATATTCGATTCACACCTTGGCGTTGAATAGTTGGCTCACGTGTTCCAAGTTCATCAATTCTTCTTCTAATGATTTCGACGCTTTGTTCGAGAACGCTAACTCGTATTTCTTCTTTTGCTTGATCGGTGAATGATGCCTCACATTTGCCTTCCTCGCAATTTATTAACAAATTAGCATTGGCTTTTTGAAGTAAACCGACAACCTCGGATGCTATCTCAGGTTTTCTCAGTCTGAAAGATACAGAACTTTTCTTAGTATTTAGGCCTTTGTAACCTATTCTGTCTTTTCTTAACGAATTTCTAACCATATCCTCAACCGATTCAAGTCGTTCGCTAAATACACTATTGATGTTAACGTCTAATAGTAAATGCGATCCACCCTGTAAATCTAAACCTAGGTTAATTTTCTTAGTAGGTAGCCAGTCAGGTACTTCTTCAAGAAATTCGTTAGAAAATAGATTCGGAAGAGCAAAAAGTATTCCAAAACAACTTATAAAGAAAATAATAGCTATCTTCCATTTAGGAAAGTCCAACATAACTAATCAACTTTTTTTTCTTCATTGTTTGTTTGTTTCTTTGCTTCTGTTGCATCAGGAGCGCTTAGTACATCAGCAACCGTTCCTCTAATAATAGTCACTCTCTGATCTTCTCCAAGATCGACAAGAAGCTCTTTTTCATTCACAGTCCTTATCACTGTTGCAACAATTCCACCGCCAGTTATGATTTTATCCCCACGCTTGATTGCGGCCAGCATTGTATTATGTTTTTTCATCTTTTTCTGTTGAGGTCTTATCAATAAAAAATAAAAAACAAGAAATATTAAAATTAAGGGTATAAAAAATCCAAATAAATCAGGCGCGGCTGCTGAGCCCCCGCCATCCCCAGCTAAAGAGTCCGATATAAACATTGAAGGCCTCCTACTAATTAAATTGTGGAAATATATATATTGAAACTATATTTTTTCCAAGAAAAAACCAACAATAGATAGAGATAGAGCTAAAGTAAAAATTTCTGAGGATCGACGGTCTCAAACCCCCTTCTTAGCTGAAAATACAATTGAGGAGTTTTGGCGCCCCCACTACTACCGGCTTTTGCTATTATTTCACCCTCTTTAACCATTTTTCCCATTTTTACTAAGTTCTCTTGATTATGACCATAAGCTGTTATCCAACCGTTTTTATGCTTTATAATGATTAAGTTACCAAACCCTCTTAATCCATTTCCGGAATATATAACTTCCCCTTTTTTGCTTGCTTGAACCTCTTCACCCTCATGAACCGCAATCTTTATACCATCTTCATGTATTCCAGAACCCTTGCTTCCAAATTTTGATATTATTTTGCCTCGAATTGGCCATAAGAATTTATTCTTATAATTAACATTAGATTTATTATTTAAGTTACTGTTATTAATTGATATTTCATCTATATTATCTGAAATATTTACATTCTTTTTTGTTATTTTTATACTCTTTTGGATCGGTAAGGGTAGCTGTAAAATTTGGCCAGAATAAATTTTGTTTTCTGATTTAATGGAATTAATCTTACATAGCTCATATATGCTTAAATCATTTATTTTTGCTATTCTAAATAACGTATCCCCCTTTTTTACTTGATAGAAGGCGTTCCTGGGAATCCTAAGCTCTTGATTGGCTTTTAACAAGTATGGGGGGCGAAGATTATTGGCTTTAATCAAAGATTTTAGCGGAATATTGGACTTCCTCGAAATTGAATATAAAGTATCTCCAGATCTTACAAAAACCGTCTTATTGTCTATATTTTTTAGAAATTTTTGATCTTTTTCTTTGCCCTTGATAATTATTTTGCTTTTGGGCAAATAGGAATCTTGATAAATATATTTTTCACATCCAGTTAATCCAATTACTGCAATTATTATAACAATACTTATAACGAGCGTAGATCGCATTATCTTACTTTCCTTTTTCTGATACTAGCGGAACAAAGCGAACAGGAATAAGCCTTTTTTCCTTAAAGCTTTTTTTCTTTTTGGTAATTTTTACAATATATTGTTCTCCAAATTGATCACCTATCGGTATAATCATCGTCCCATCTTCTTTAAGTTGATCTGCAAGTACAGCAGGCACTTCAGATGCTGCTGCAGTAACTATTATATTGGCAATTGGTGACTGCTCTTTCCATCCTTTTGTTCCATCATCTATTCTCGTAACAATGTTCTGTAATGACAAATAGCTAAACCTCTGCTCAGCAAAAAACATTAATTTTCTATATCTTTCTATCGTGTAAACTCGTCGACATAGTAATGATAGTATTGCGGTTTGATAACCTGATCCTGTTCCTATTTCTAATACCCGCTCACCTTTCTTTAAATTCAAAGACTGAGTCATAAATGCAACAACTGATGGTTGACTGATTGTTTGTCCAAACCCCAAGGGCAAAGCAGTGTTCTCATAGGAACGGTTAACTATTGGTTTTGGGACAAAGATCTCCCTGGGAATTTTTTCAATTGCGGAAAGAACTTTGGTTGAGGTTATCCCAAGTTGCCTTAACTCCATAATTAAACGGATTTTCTGATTCTTAAATAGCATTTAGATGAACGGATAAGATTCTAGATTCATTTCTTCCGGGTAATTTTTTCAATATCTCCCATGTATTTTCTCAGCGCCACTGGCACAATAACAGATCCATCTGGATCCTGATAATTCTCAAGAATCGCTATAATTGTTCTCCCTACAGCCAAACCGGATCCATTTAGTGTATGAGGGTAATCTATTTTCTTATCATTCTTTACTCTAAATTTTGCATCCATTCTTCTTGATTGAAAGTCTCGACAATTTGAACAACTTGATATCTCTCGATATTTGTCTTGTGATGGAATCCAAACTTCAATATCAAAGGTTTTTGCAGCACTAAATCCAGTATCTCCAGAAGCAAGTAAAACGATTCTATATGGCAATTCAAGCATTTTTAATATCTCTTCTGCACAATTAGTCATTCTTTCAAGCTCTTCTTCAGAGTTTTCTGGAGACACAATACTTACTAACTCAACTTTTCCAAATTGGTGTTGCCTGAACATTCCCTTAGTGTCTTTTCCAGCCGCTCCTGCTTCGGATCTATAGCACGGAGTATAAGCAACATACCTAAGAGGAAGTTCGGATTCCCGCAGAATAGATTTGGATACAATATTAGTTAAAGAAACCTCTGCTGTGGGTATTAGAAAATAACCTTCTTTAGTTTGAAAAACATCATCCCCGAATTTAGGCAATTGACCAGTTCCATAAAGGGCATTACTTTTAACCAAATGGGGAACATAGGTCTCGACGTAACCAAATTTTTTTGTGTGTAGTTCAAGCATAAAATTAATCAACGCCCTTTCCATTAACGCTAACTCATTCTTTAGTAAAACAAATCTGGCTCCTGACATGTTCGATGCTGCATCAAAATCCATTAACCCAAGTTCTTCTCCAATCATTACGTGATCTTTAATGTCAAACTGAAACGTTTTTGGTTTGAGAACATTTTTTACAATTAGGTTCTCTTTGGAATTTTTTCCCTGAGGCACATCATTGTCTAAAATATTGGGAAGGACACTAAGGATCTCCAAGATTTCCTTTGAAAATTTTCTCTCTTCCTTTTCAAGGGTTTGTATTTTTTTTCCGTATTTCCCAACCTCCTCAATAATACTTTTTGCATCGCTCCCTTTTGATTTTAATATTCCTATTTTCTTAGAGGCTTCGTTTCTTTTTTCTTGGATCTCCTGGAGTTCTGTTAAGATTTT
>PARU01000013.1 GCA_002712065.1 Rickettsiales bacterium
CTAATTTTATTCACGTCCCCCCTAATCACAGCTTGAAACCAAATGCTAGATTCTTGTCCTATCTTAACATCACCTATAATAACGGCGCTAGGGGCCACAAAAACACTGGGGCCAAGTGAAGGTTTTTTATCTTTGTAGTTATAAATAGAGCCAAATATCATGGTACAGTCTTATACTACGATAAATTAATTCTATACTCTAAGGCGGTATCTTCAGGAAAACCATATATTAAATTCATATTTTGAACAGCCTGACCCGATGCGCCTTTGACAAGATTATCAATCGCAGAAACAATTATAGCTTGCCCTTTGTGTTTCCCGTCAAGCACAGCAATCAAACAAACGTTTGTGTTATTGACATTTCTAGTAGAAGGCAAAACTCCAGACTTCAACACTCTAATAAACTTTTCTTTTCTATATATTTTATTCAATTCTTTCCTAACGTGTTGCGCATCAAGGCCTTTCTTAAGCGTAACGTATATTGTAGACAAAATACCTCTTTCAACGGGAATTAGGTGAGGAACAAAGGTAATTGCGGCTTTCTTTTTTGTCTTTTCTTGAACACATTGCTCAATCTCAGGGACATGTTTATGGGAAATGGCTCCATAAGGATAAAAACCTTCAAAAGTTTTCTTTCCAAAGCGACGAGCATTTTTTCTTCCCGCGCCAGAAAATCCAGATTTTGCATCAATGATAATGTTTCTAGGATTGATTAACCCACCACTAATGAGTGGAATAATGGCTAAAAGAATAGAGGTTGGGTAGCATCCAGGGTTGGCAATCAGTTTGGATTTTTTTATCTCATTTTTGCATAATTCGGTAAGCCCATAGGTGGCTTCAGGAAGAAGATTAGAGGCCTTGTGATTTTTCCCATAGTACTGCAGATATGAAGCGGGATTTTTTAGCCTAAAGTCTCCAGATAAATCAATGATGGTAACCTTTTTATGATTTTTAATCGCAAATTTCTGTGCTTCCCCATCAGGCAAACAACAAAAAACGACATCAATTAAGGAGAGTTTATCGTTAATGTTTTTTCCTTTCCTGGTCAGGACTCTTTCTGATCCAAAGTTCTGAATTTTCACATATGGGTGTTTGGAAAGTATATTAACAAGTTCACTCCCTGTATAACCTCCAGATCCTAGTATTACCGCATTAATTTTTTTCAATTTTGATTTTCTCATAAATAAACTATACCAAATCGTTGGTTCCTAAGCCAATCTATCGGTAATTTTAGCGAATTAACGTTTTGAGAATTGGTGACTACGTCTAGCCTTGTGACGGCCGTATTTCTTTCTTTCCACAACACGGGAATCTCTTGTCAGCATTCCGGCTTTCTTGAGTACCGGTCGAAGTTTTGGATCAAACAGAATGATCGCGCGACTAAGGCCATGCCTTATAGCTCCGGCTTGACCAGAAAGTCCTCCTCCCGAAACAGTAGTAAGGATGTCAAATTTTCCAGATTTTTCGATAATTTCTAGCGGTTGTGTGATAATCATTCTAAGGACAGGTCGAGAAAAATATTTCTCAAACTCTTTATCGTTAATAGTTATTTTTCCAGATCCTTCCTTTAACCAAACCCTAGCAACTGACCCCTTTCTTCTTCCGGTTGCATAAGAGCGACCGAATTTATCAATCTTTGGCTCTATGTTAATTTCAGATTCACCCTTTTCCACCTCAATATGACTGGATGATTCAGCGGTTTTTTTCTCAATGCTATCCGACTCCAATGCTAAACTCTCTTCCATCTCAGACATTATTTTCTACTTCTTGGTTAAATTTAGAGTTTCAATTTTTTTTTCAGATTCAGGAAATTCAGTGCCCTTATATACTTTTAAATTCTTTAATTGTTTTCTCCCCAAAGGATNGTTAGGAATCATTCTTTTTATAGCTAATTTTACAACTTTCTCAGGATTTTTTCCTTCTAATATATCTNAAGCTTTCTGCGATTTTAATCCACCCGGATATCCNGTGTGCCGATAATAAGTTTTNTTAGCATCTTTTTTCCCCGTAAGTTTTACTTTTTCCGCATTGATTACGATAATATCATCACCGCAATCCATATTTGGCGTATAGATCGGTTTATGCTTTCCACGAAGCAGCTTGGCAATTTCANNTGCCATGCGACCNAGAACTAAACCATTCGCATCAACAACATAATGGTTTTTCTTTATTTCCGATGGCTTTGCCACATATGTTTTCATANCAACCTAAGAAAATATTTTTTTTGGATTATCTCACTGTAAANTTTTGTGTCAACCATAAAAAGAACTTTATTACAATAACTTAAATTAANGGTATTATTATACCTTCTATGCTGATGTGGACTTATCAGTTTCTGATTTTACCCACTTAAGAAAATCATTATTACCATTTACAATTGGCACAGNAACGATACAGGGACAATCATAGCTATGGATAAGTTTTATTTTTTTAATTAATTTAGAAATCGTCTTTTTNTCTGTCTTGGCAATAACTACGCTTTCTTTAGTATTAATTATCTTTCCCTTCCATCTATAAATTGAATCTACACTTTTGATAATATTGACGCACGCCACATATCTTTCCTTAATCAACAATGTTGATATTTTTTTAGCTTCACTGTAGTTCTGGGCAGTCATATAAATCAGATAAATCTTCATACTTTAAAAAATTTATAAACAATAATTGAAGAATATACTTGTAACAAACCTAACTCGAATATATAAGTCAATAATGTTGATAGCTTAGGGGGGTAAAAGTGAAAACATCATTAATTAAAAGAGATTCTACAAGAATCAAGCCGACAAATTCTCAAAGGGAATGGTTGAACAAAGGCATTTCTATGGGGAAAGAAACTCTTCCGTTATTTAGTGCGACCGGCCAGAGATTTAACAAAAGGACTGTTAAAAGCTGTCTAGATTTAGGTTGGGTGACACCTGTGATGAAGGATCCAACATATTCTAGATTAACTATATATAAACTGACCGAAAAGGGTGAGCAAGTTTTATCAAATAGACGTGGGTAAATACTCATAATGTCATGAGTTTAAATAAACTCACAATACTCATTCCCTGCTACAACGAAGAAGGCACACTTGAAAGAATTGTTCACGAAGTCTTGGCAGCCAACACCCTTGGTTTAGAGAAAGAAGTTATCATCATTGACGATGGATCGAACGACAGATCTTATGAGATTGCTCAGGATATCTCCAAAAAAAATTCAAATGTAAAAATCATTCATTCTAAGAAAAATCTGGGAAAAGGATCTGCAATAAAAAAAGCACTTCCTGAGTCGACTGGAGATATCATTCTGATACAAGACGCAGATCTGGAATATAGTCCAAAAGATTTTCCCAGACTAATGAGACCTATCGTTGACAAAGAAGCTGATGTCGTTTTCGGATCAAGATTTATAGGAGGTGAAATGCATAGAGTTTTATATTTCTGGCATAGTTTAGGAAACAAAATTCTTACGTTCTTATCCAACGTGTTTACAAACCTAAATCTCACCGATATAGAAACCTGTTATAAGTTATTTAGATCTAAATATATAAAGGAAATTAATTTAGAAGAAAATGGGTTTGGGTTTGAACCTGAAATTGTTGCTAAAGTTAGTAAACTTTATCCACCTATAAAAATATTTGAAGTGGGGGTTTCCTATAAGGGAAGAACTTATCATCAAGGAAAGAAAATAACCTGGAAGGATGGGGTAAAGGCTATCTATTGTATCGTAAAATATAATTTATTTAGATAACATATTTCTAAAAATTCGTCCCCTAAGCATTTCCAAAAATAATCCTAAACTTAGGGAAAAGGCTGGTAAAGAAAGTAACTGGTATCTTGGAAAATTCGGGCTGAATAGGGAATAAAATAACAAACAAAACATGCTCGGAAGCAAGCAAACGAAAATGTCATATCTTCTATTTTTCCAAGCAAGAAGCCCCGCCCAAATAAAAGCAGGAAAACTAATCAAAATAAATTCATCAACCCACAAACCTCTATAAAATACAGGGAAAGTAACCAACAAATGTTTTGGCAAATTATTGACTATTTCTTCCAACAACCTTCTNTCTACAATTCTGCTTGCTTCTGTCTGACTCATCCCTTGGCCGACAAGCTGATTAAGCCTCTTGTAATATGTTTGAAGGCCAAGATTATAGAATCCTTCAGGATTATATAACTCAAAAGGCTTCCAATTCTTTTCTGAAAAAAAATTTTTGGCAAGACTGTCCCCCGCTCCCCTCGTCCAAAAAGTAAGGGCGGCAAAATATTGATGAATATTCATATTATTTAAAATAGATCGTTTACTGAGAGCAATTCCACCTCGGATCTCAGTGATAGCAGGATAATCACTAATCTGATAATTCCTATACATCCACGGGCCAACAGCTAGTCCATAAACTAAGAAAGTAAGAAAAAATATTTTAAGAAAGAATATTTTATTTTTTTGAAATACTGTAAGCAAAAGAAGAATGACAAGAAGAAGAAAAGCAAAATACAAAAAGACCGCCTTAACTAGTGTTAACAATGCAAGAAAAAGGCTTGGAAAAATCCAAAACAGAAAACGGTCTTTTTGAACGGCATAGACCAACGAAAAAATGAAAGCTGACATTAATAAAAGGGAAAAAGGATCGGAAATAATATAATGATGATTCTTGTAAGAATGGTAATTGAGCCAAATATGAAGGCCTGAGACAATTGAGGGAAAGAAACTATTACCCGATATCATCCTTACAGTAAAAAACATTATTAAGCCTGATAATATTATGAAAACGGAATTCGACCACTGCGCAGATTTNTATATTTGATTACAGTCTCTCTCCTTATTCAAACACCGAAGATCAAATTGACCAAACACTGGGTCTACTTTCATCAACACAGCTAAATAAAGTGGGTATAAGGGTTCCCTTCCAATTTCAGGCTCTATTGTTCCGCTTGTTCTTTCAGAAAAAGTTAATTTAGTTGAAAGGTTGTATGCGCTAGCCAAAAATTCCTCTGCATCCGCATAATCAGGATGATCNGGTTTGGGAAGATTACCTAAAACCACTAGAAAGAAAGTTGCAACGATAGCAATAATCGAGACTTGATGTGAAAACTTTTTTACTACAATAACTCCCCTAAATAATATTACATGGTCGGAGTGATTGGATTTGAACCAACGATCTCTCGGCCCCCAGCCGAGTGCTTTACCAGGCTAAGCTACACTCCGGCTATAAATCTTATTCATCTTTTATTAAGAATATTTTTCAGGATCATCAGATCATCCAATAGATTTTTTAACAGCGATTTTGAAATACTGGTCTTTTCTTTCTCAACCTCGGGTTGATCCACTTCCAGAGCTTTACCTCTTCCTCTCTGAAGTAAGCGTTGAACNCCTCTTATGGTATAACCTTCATTATGCAAAAGATTTTTTATGTTAATCAATAACGCAATATCCTCGGGCCTGTAAAACCGCCTACCCCCACCTCTTTTAATCGGTCTAATACTGGAAAATTTTGTCTCCCAAAATCTGAGTACATGTTGTGGAATCCTTAACTCGTCAGATGCCTCACTTATAGTCCTAAAAGCAGACGTTTTTTTGTTCATCTCACAATAACAAAATTAACTCTTATCTAGTTTGATNGTTCTGACCATAGATCTGAGAGTATGAGATGGACGAAAAACAACTACTTTTCTAGCCGAAATNTCGTGTTCTTTCCCAGTTTTTGGGTTTCTTCCAATCCTCGCTTTTTTGGATCTAACCAAGAATGTTCCAAACGATGAGACCTTTACATTCGCCCCCTTAGTCAATGAAGAAATCATTCCATCAATAATCATTTCAACGAGATCACTAGACTCGCTTTTAGAGAGTCCAAGCTCCTGATAAACTGCATCAGACAAGTGAGAACGTGTAATGGTTTTAACCATACGACTTCTTAATATATAACATTAAATACCCTTCCTAAGGCTATCATTTATATTGATTTCTAAATAGAAAAAAATAGGGAAACTAGCTTTTTTTGTCTTGAAAGCAGAGATTATCGAATTCCTTCTTAATATTATCATTGAAATTGTTAGTAATCATATCAACAGCAACTCCTATTGCGTTGGCAAAACCAACAGGATCGGTCCCTCCATGACTTTTAACAACTATGCCATTTAAGCCTAATAATATTGCACCATTATAAACGCGAGGATCTAATTTGGATTTTAAGATTTTTAAAGCACCTTTGCTCATCAAAAACCCTAACTTTGAGAGAAAAGAGCTTCTAAAAGCCGATCGCAAAAAATCACTATACAAAGTAACCATCCCTTCGGCAGTCTTCAATGCTATGTTTCCAGAGAAACCATCAGTCACAACAACATCAACAGCACCAGCAAAAATATCATTGCCCTCTATAAATCCATTAAATTTTATAGGCAAATCTATGTTTTTTAATATATTGCTAGCTGCCTTCACGGAATCATGGCCTTTCGCTTCTTCGGAACCAACATTTAATAAACCAATAGATGGTTGTTTTAGCTGCATTACAGTTCTAACAAAAACCTCCCCCATCACCGCAAACTGTACTAAATTATCTGAGTCACACTCAACATTTGCTCCAAGATCCAGCATTAAACTTTGCCCTTTCTGCGTAGGAATAAAGGTAGCGATTGCCGGCCTATCGATCCCTGAAAGGGTTTTCAATAGAAACCTGGATATTACCATAAGAGCCCCTGTGTTACCTGCTGAAACGACACCATCAGATTCACCATTATTTACAGACTCAATCGCCAAACCCATGCTGGATTGTCTTCCTTTGCGTAAAGCAAGTGAAGGCTTGTCGTCAGCGGTAATAATCTCACTAGTATGATGGACTTTTGAGCAATTTCTAAGCTCAGGAAATGAATTAAGAATATCTTTTAAGTTATTGTTATTACCATATAAAATATAGTTTATATTAGGAGATTTTTTTCTAGCAATATCCGCTCCCTGTATTACAGCATCCGGAGCATTGTCTCCTCCCATAGCATCAAGAGCAATTGTAATTTTTTTTGTCAAATTTTTAGATTATTCCTTAGGCTTTATAACCTGTCTTCCTTTGTACTTTCCAGTCGTTATATCAATATGATGCTGTAATCTCATTTCTCCAGATTCTTTGTCCTCAATATAATTCACTGGATCCAGACTATGGTGGGATCTTCTTTGGTTTCTTTTAGATTTAGATGTTTTTTTCTTTGGAACAGCCATTTTATTTCCATNAAAAATTTATTGAAAGTATTAATTTCTTCAGCAANGGAGTTTAATCAAAAATACATTAAATATAAATAAAATTACNTGTTTTATTTTTTCTGCCCAGATTCTATTCTCTTCTTGTTCTCAAACATAAAAGATACAATAATATAAAAACCAAGTAACAAAAAAAACGTCATTTATTTTTATGAATCAGAAAGCCTGTTTTTTCGCATTTTTGTTCCTTTTGTCATCATGTTCACAAAGTCAAGTGGTCGATGGCCAGTATCCACCTCAATACAATCTAAAGGAGATTATTGTTGGCGATCACTCCAAAGATGACGTCCTGGACATACTCGGAACACCATCCACTATACCATCTTTCGATAAAAACAAATGGTTTTATATTGAAATAACTAGAGAAAAAATAGCCTTTCTCAAGCCAAAACTTATCANTCAAAAGGTGCTTCAAATTGATTTTGATAACGAAGATTTGGTTTCTGGTATAGAAACATATTCCCTAAAAGACGGAAATATTATTGCGATGAATGAAGATAAAACACTTACACAAGGTAAGANACTTACTATATGGGAACAACTATTCTCCAGTTACGGAAATTTAAAGGATAGAGGCGGCGCCAATAGACCTACTCAGTAAAATTTAAGAAGATAAGACAGCAAGCATTAATATAGCAACAATATTGACAATTTTAATCATAGGGTTAATCGCAGGTCCAGCAGTATCCTTGTAAGGATCTCCCACTGTATCTCCCGTGATTGCAGCCTTATGAGCCTCCGATCCCTTTCCTCCATGATTACCATCTTCAATATATTTTTTTGCATTATCCCAAGCGCCACCACCCGATGTCATAGAAATTGCTACAAATAATCCAGTAACAATTGTTCCAAGAAGAAGCGCTCCAACTGTTTCAAACGCAGCAGATTGTCCCGAGATACTCTCTATAACAAAATAAACTAGGAGAGGAGCTAACACTGGCAGCAAGGACGGAGCTATCATTTCTTTAATCGCTGACTTGGTCAACAAATCGACGGTTCTTCCATAGTCAGGTTTAGCTTTGCCCGACATAATTCCTTTAATTTGCTTAAATTGACTTCGCACTTCAATAACAACAGAACNAGCNGCGCGACCAACAGCCATCATTCCCAAAGATCCAAACAAGTAAGGAAGCAAACCTCCCAAGAATAAACCAATTATAACGTAAGGATTTTCTAAATTAAATTGAACTTTGACATTTGGAAAATAGTATTGCAAATCTTGAGTATAAGCAGCAAACAAGACCAAAGCAGCTAATCCAGCAGAACCTATTGCATAACCCTTTGTAACCGCTTTTGTNGTATTGCCGACAGCATCNAGTGCATCTGTTATTTTTCTTACTCGATTTGGAAGTTTGGACATCTCCGCAATCCCGCCAGCGTTATCGGTAACTGGCCCGTACGCATCCAAAGCCACGACCATTCCAGCTAAAGCCAGCATAGTTGTAGCCGCTATTGAGATACCAAANAAACCAGCATTAGCATAGGCAAACACTATGCCTGCACAAATAACAAGAACTGGCAATACGGTAGATTCCATCGAAATAGCCAAGCCCTGAATAATATTAGTTGCATGACCTGTTGTTGATGATTTTGAAACGCTTTGAACTGGGCGATGATTTGTTCCGGTATAGTATTCGGTAATCCAAACAATTAACCCAGTTACAACTAAACCGGTGAAAGAACACATTAATAAATCACCACCAGAGATTTGGCTCTCGGCAATCATTGTTTCAATTCCCAGGAGATAGTCAGTAGCGTAGTAAATAAGAATCCCCGAAGAAAATGCGGAAACAATTAATCCTTTATACAAAGCATTCATTATATTTTTATTCTTACCTAGCTTGACAAAAAATGTTCCAAGAATGGAAGAAAGAATACAGACGGCGCCAATCAAAAGTGGATAAACCATTATTGAATCACTTCCAGGAAAAAAGATAGATGCAAGAAGCATCGAGGCGACCACAGTAACTGCGTAGGTTTCAAATAANTCCGCCGCCATCCCAGCACAATCCCCAACATTATCACCAACATTATCTGCTATGACAGCTGGATTTCTTGGATCATCTTCTGGTATTCCTGCCTCAATCTTGCCGACAAGATCAGCCCCAACATCAGCCCCTTTAGTAAATATTCCGCCACCAAGTCTTGCAAAAATTGAAATTAACGAAGCACCAAAGCTTAGTGAAACCAATGCCTCTAGAATATGTCTTGTATTTCCATCAGAATACTGCAAAAGAAAAAAATAGTATCCGGCGACACCCAACAAACCTAATCCGACTACAAGCATTCCTGTGACTGCGCCAGATCTAAAAGCTATGGTTAATGCTTTTTGTAATGAGTTCCGGGCAGCATTGGCGGTTTTAACATTTGCCCTAACCGAAACATACATTCCTATNTAACCTGTNAAACCCGAAAGCAACGCACCNATACAAAATCCAAGTGCGGAGAGGCNATTTAAGGTAATGGCAAGAATAATGGCAATCACGATTCCGACAAAAGCTATGGTCTTNTACTGTCTATTTAGGTAAGCACTNGCACCTTCCTGAATCGCAAGGGATATTTCCCGCATTTTATNGGATCCATCGCTAGCTGAAAAAATTGTCTTGATTGCAAAAGCACCAAAAATCAAAGCCGNAATTGCAGACAAAATAATGAATTGGTAAATTTCGTTAATAGGATCTAATTCAGTCACAATANCCCCTTCTGCTAAGTGCCCAAGATCTCAAAGATAGTGAAGATTACAAGAAAAATTAGATATCGCAACAAAGAAATTAAAAATGTTGGTACCCAAGGTGCTTAATTTTAATCTCGTGATTTTGGTGATCCAAAATTTTAAAACGTTTGGCCCTAGTCATCACTCCAATCTTGGTTATTTTAATTCTTGTTTTTTTAGAAAGGGTTTCAATTTTTTTCTCAAGTTCTGAGCTTGCTGTAAAAACAATCTCATAATCATCTCCGCCATTCAATATCTTCTTCTTAAATTTTGGGTAATTCTTAAGTAATAATTTTGCAGACGATGAGATGGGGAGTTTAGAAAAAAACAACTGAGCGCCTATTCCTGAACTCANACAAATATGATTAATGTCTTGGGCTAATCCATCAGAAACATCAATGGCTGAACTTGCAATTGTTAGCAATTTTTCCCCGAGAGAAATTCTTGGTTCTGGTAANAANTACTTTTGAATCAAAAATTCTCTATCTTTTTTAGGTATCTTNAATTCTTTTTTTATAGAAACCAACCCCAACGCCGAGTCACCAACTGTCCCTGAAACAAAAATGAAATCCCCTTCTTTTGCTCCTGATCTTTTGTGATAAAGTCCTTTTTGGTTAGATCCAAATGCCGTAAGTGACAAAACAATTGGTCCGGTAGTTGCTACAGTATCGCCTCCAGCCAAAAATATATTATATTTTTTTTGATCCTCCTTTAAACCCAGNGTGAAGCGACCCAACCATTGATCCGTAACCTTCTTAGGTAAAGCCAAGTTCAGNAAATAAGCTAGTGGGGATGAACCCATAGCAGCAAGATCAGAGAGATTAATTCTNATTAATTTCTTTGCAATCAAATAGGGATTATCCGTGAGACCGAAATGAATTTTTTCAACCAATGTATCCGTCGTCACAACAAGATTCTTTAAAGATGACAACTCAAGTAATGCCGCATCATTGTCNAAAGAAGTGCCGTTTATCCTGCTCTTAGCAAGTGGGGAAAAAAACTTTTTTATTTTTTTAAATTCTTTCATTACGCTTTCTTTTCTTTAGTTACCTTGTCTAATATGGCGTTAATAAAAGCAGGCTCCTTGCCATTAAAAAAGGAATGGGCAATGTTGATATACTCATTAATTATGACTTTTTTTAGAGAATCTTTTTGCTCTCCCAATTCAAAAATCCCAGATCTCAAAATAGACAAAACCACAGGTTCAATTCTGNCCATATTCCAATCATCTTTTATAAGCGCGCTAATTTTCTTATCTATATTTTTTCCATCTTTAGAAACCCCCACTAAAATCATTTTAAAAAGCTCCACATCAACTTTTCTCTTTTCAATTCGAAAAGCCACAAACTCCTNTAGCACATNCTCATATTTCTTCTGAGTAAGTGAAATTTGATACAACGCTTGCACAGCCAGCAAACGGGCAGCGCTCTTATTATCAGANGAGGGTCGTTTTGTTTTTTTAGCTTTAACCATTTGTTATTCACCACACAGAATATGATTACCTATATTGCCCATCCCAGAAAATGATAATGAATCTTAGGGTTTCTTGATTTTAATCATTTGTAAACAAGTTTCGGCAGCTTGCCCTCCCTTGTTACCTTTTTTTACCGATGCTCGCTCTAATGCTTGCTTTTTGTTTTCAGCGGTAATAATACCAAAACCTAAAGCTAATTTGTGTTTGCAAGCTAAATTCATAACCCCTCGAATGCTCTCTTGGCATACCAAATTATAGTGGCTCGTTTTTCCCCTTATCACACACCCTAAAACTATATAACCTCCATAGCGTGTATGAATTGAGAAACTCAGCGCAGACGGTATCTCTAAAGATCCAGGCACTGAAATGCTATTAAAATTAACATTCTTTCTCTCTAATACCAATTTGGCACCTTTAAAAATCTCATCCGAAATATCAGGGTAAAATCTTGATTGAATAATAAGGACCTTTCTTCTGTATGGATCGTACGCACTCACAGAGACCTCCTCCCCACTACTTTTAAACCATAACCATCTAACCCAACAATATTGCGTGTAGTGTTAGAGAGCAAAATCATTTCCTTTACACCAAGATCAAGCAGGATTTGCGCACCCACTCCATAATCTCGAAGGGCAGAGAATGACTCTTTGTTCTTAAATGATTTCATTTTCATTCGATCCAAAAGACTGGTGGGACGAGGCTCTCTAATAAGAATAACTATTCCTTTTCCTTTCTTTTGTATCATATGCATTGCCTTGCTCAATTCCCCTCCTCGTCCAGAAGACTTGCTTCCTAAAACATCGTCCAGAACGTTTAATGAGTGAACTCTAACAAAAGTTGGTTCCTTCTTGCTAATGTTTCCTTTTACCAGCGCAATATGTTCTGCATACTCGGCTTGATTTATATAAACTATCATTCGAAATTCGCCGCCATAAATACTATTAATTTTAGTTTCCATCATTCTCTTAATAATTTTTTCATTTCGTCTTCTATGAGAAATAAGATCGGATATTGTGGCTAACTTGATTTTGTGCCTCCTAGAAAAAGCTAATAAATCTAGAAATCTTGCCATGGTGCCGTCGTCATTCATTATTTCACAGATAACAGCTGATGGATTTGTTCCCGCGAGATCAGCAATATCTACCGCTGCTTCAGTGTGACCAGCCCGAACCAAAACTCCTCCATCTCTTGCGACCAAAGGAAAAACATGACCTGGTGAAACAATGTCCCTTTTTGAACTACGCGGATTAATTGCGGTCTTTATGGTTCGCGCCCTATCAGAAGCAGAAATTCCGGTAGTAACTCCCGTCCGAGCTTCGATCGAAACTGTAAATGCAGTTTGATGGCGAGAGGCGTTTTGTGAAGACATTAGGGGCAAATCTAACTCCTTCACACGCTTGGAAGTTAAAGCTAGGCAAATTAAGCCACGACCAAACTTTGCCATAAAATTAATTTTCTCGGCAGTTGCCTTAGATGCAGGTATTACCAAATCCCCCTCATTCTCACGGCTCTCATCATCAACGAGAATAATCATTTTTCCCGCCTTAATATCTTTTATAATTTCCGGAATCGACGCAAGGCTTCTTTTCTTGATCATTTATTTTTCCTTCATAGCTTGAGCAATATATTTAGCAAAAATATCTACTTCTAAATTTAATTTCGATCCTTTAGAGACAGAATCAAGGGTTGTGTTTTTGCTCGTGTGGGGAATGATATTTACAGAGAAGCCATCTCTTCCAACCCAGTTCACAGTCAAAGAAACACCATCAAGAGCAACAGAGCCTTTTTCTGCAATCATACTCATTAAGCGTTTTTGAGTTTTACAAATAATAATTTTTGATTCCTTTTTTTGAATAATATCAGAAACTTTTGCAATTCCATCAACATGACCAGCGATCATGTGGCCTCCCATTTCTCCTCCAAACTTAAGGGATCTTTCCAAATTAATTTTCCCTCCTACGAACCAATCTTTTATCGTTGTACGATTAGTTGTCTCAACTGAAGACTGAAAAGAGAGTATAGTTTTTTTCTTCTTAATGATGCTCAGACAAATTCCTGAACAAGAAATGGAGTCACCGACTTTAGTTTTAAGATTTGCTAATTTAGTTTTTACATCAATTACTATATCGCCATGTGAGTTAATATTATCAACAATACCTATATCTGAAACTATACCGGTAAACATTCTTTCTACCTCTCGTAACTTTCCACTACGTCTTCTCCACTCTCACGAATAGAAGTACGATTAAAACTAATAGCATTAAGCAAGCGTTCTATCTTTAGGTTTCCCGCAACAGTCAGTCCATTTGATCCAATAATTTTTGTCGATCTAAATAAGACCAAATGATCGACTAACTGTTCTCGCATAAAGCTTGTAATGACTTTTGATCCACCCTCAACCAAAACCCTAGTTATACCCTCTTGTGCTAATTTTTTCATTACCGTCNNCAAGGGAACTTTATTTTTTGTTTTCTGATTCGCTAAGCTAATAACATGTACACCATTCTTTCTAAAAATCTTCACACGAGAAGAGGTCTCGATTTTATTAGTAAAGATCCAAGTAGGATAGGATCTTGATGTTCTAACCAACTGGCTAGACAAAGGNGTTCGCAGAGCAGTATCAATGATAATTCTAATTGGAGAGAATTTTTTCATTCCAGGCAATCTACATGTTAATGATGGATCATCTTTGATAACAGTACCGACACCCACTAGAACCGCATCATGTTTTGCTCGAAGCAAGTGTCCTTGTTGGCGAGATAAATCTCCGGTTATCCATTTACTGTCTCCGGATCGTGTAGCAATGCATCCATCAATTGTAGTGGCAACCTTTACAGTTACCATCGGTCTTCCAATCTTTATTTTTTTGAAGAAACCTTCGTTTAATTTTTCCGCCTCCTTCTTGCATACACCGTAAACAACCTCAATACCTGCATTTTTTAATTGCAATAAACCTCTNCCGGAAACCCTTGGATCGGGATCTCGACAAGCTACTACGACTTTAGAAATGCCAGAGCGAATTATTTCTTTAATACAGGGAGAGGTTTTGCCTATGTGNCAACAAGGCTCCAAAGTGACAAAAGCAATCGCATTAAGAGTCTTGTAATTTGCTTGCTTCAGAGCAACTATTTCAGCATGAGGCCTTCCTCCCGGTTGGGTCCAACCTCTGCCAATAATTTCAGATTTATTTTTTTTAGTAAAATTTTTTACAAGAATGCAACCCACTGATGGGTTCGGCCAAGCGTTTCCTAAACCCCTTTTCGCAAGCTCCAAGGCGGCAAGCATATATCGCTTATCATGATCGGTCTTATTTTGACTCCTCATTTAGTTTTCCAAGAAAGTCTTCGAAATCCTGTGCCTCCCTAAAATTTCTATAAACCGAAGCGAATCGAACATAGGCAATTTCGTCCAATTTTTGAAGAGCATTCATTACCATTTCACCGACTGCAGATGAAGCAATTTCGTTTTCACCAGAACTCTCGAGTTGTCTTTGAATCGCACTAACAATTTTATCTATTTGATCAGAATCTACGGGCCTTTTTCGACATGCGATGTTAATAGATTTATAAAGCTTTTCTGAATCAAATGGCGCTCTCTTACCATTGTTTTTTAGAATCGTCAGTTCTCGCAATTGTACTCTTTCGAAAGTTGTGAATCTTGCACCGCAATCAGAACATATCCGACGACGACGGACGACCGTATTACTCTCGGTAGGACGAGAGTCTTTAACTTCTGTATCATCACTGGGGCAAAAAGGGCAATGCAACTCAGTCCTCCAATCTAAATAAAATTATCATATATAGGAAACTTCGCACATAACTCTTGTACTTTTGACAGGACTTCTTTTTCTTTTTTNCTNTTATCGTCCAAATTCTCACCAAGAGTGTCCAGAACATCTCCAATGTACTCACCAACCAATTTAAACTCCTCTACGCCAAAACCTCTTGTGGTTGCCGCAGGAGTCCCTAATCTAATTCCTGAGGTAATAAAAGGTTTTTCAGGATCAAATGGAACACCATTTTTGTTACAAGTGATGCCAGATTGTTCCAAGCTATATTCAGCANCTTTTCCTGTCAATTTTTTTGGGCGCAAATCGACTAGCATTAGATGATTATCGGTACCTCCGGATACTATCTGAGCCCCTCTATCGACCATAACTTTAGCCAAAGTTTGCGCGTTTAAAACCACATTCTTGATGTAGGTTTTGAACTCTGGCTTTAATGCTTCACCAAATGCAACAGCCTTTGCTGATATCACATGCATCAGAGGTCCTCCCTGTAGGCCTGGGAAAACAGCAGAGTTAATCTTTTTTCCAATCTCAAGATTGTTAGATAAAATTAAACCGCTTCTTGGACCCCGAAGAGTCTTGTGAGTAGTGGTTGTGACTATATCAGCATATGGTAATGGGCTAGGATGAGCATCTGTAGCAACCAATCCAGCAATATGGGCCATGTCTACCAGCAAGAGAGCTCCAACAGAATCAGCGATTTCCCTAAATTTTTTAAAATCTATAATTCTCGAATATGCTGATCCCCCAGCAATAATAAGCTTTGGCTTATGTTCATTTACCAATTTCTCAATTTCATCAAAGTCAATCAGTGCATCTTCTTTTCGAACACCATATTGAATCGCATTAAACCATTTGCCAGACTCATTAGGAGCAGCCCCGTGCGTTAAATGGCCTCCAGCAGCAAGGGACATTCCTAAGATGGTGTCGCCAGGTTGTATGAGAGCTAAAAAAACGGCCTGATTTGCCTGAGATCCAGAGTGAGGCTGAACGTTCACATATTCACATTTAAATAGTTTCTTTGCACGATCAATTGCTAGTTCTTCCACTACATCAACGTGCTCACAACCACCATAATATCTTTTTCCGGGGTACCCTTCGGCATACTTATTTGTCATAAGATTCCCCTGCGCCAACATAACGGCCTTCGATACTATATTTTCTGAAGCTATTAATTCAATTTGACCAGACTGTCTAGCATGCTCTTGTTTCACAGCTTCAATAACCTCTTGGTCAGTCTCAGTGTACGATTGTTTAAAAAAAGACTCTGTGCTCATTTTTTATTTATTTCCTATTAAATTAAGAATCCATTTTTTCGACACGCCTTAAATGCCTGCCACCCTCAAATTGAGTAGATAAAAATTTACCCAAACAGTTAACCGCCTCTTTCTTTTTTATCAAGCGCCCTGCCAAAACCAAGATATTAGCGTCATTGTGTAATCTCGCTAACTCCGCACCTTTACTGCTGTGACAAAGTGCTGCACGAATTCCTTTGTGTCTGTTCGCCACCATGCTCATACCGATTCCACTTCCACAAATAAGAACGCCCATTTTTACTTTTCCCTCTTTCAGAGTCTCCGCCATAAGGTTTGCATAATCAGGGTAATCCACAGGATCCTCGCTGTTTGTCCCAAGGTCCAAAGTCTCATAACCTTTTTCTTTAAGCTCTTCTTCTATTAACTTCTTTAGCGCGAAGCCTGCATGATCCGATGCTAGAGCTATTCTCTCCATAATTTCACATTATTAATCAATTTTACAAGAAATTGATACAAAATATAGTAATCAAATCAAACTAGGTACTAAATTTACCTTTAAACTTTTTATCTTTCCTTAAATCCCCTATTAATTTCTTTGACAAGAAAAAAATACCAATCACATTTGGAAAAGCCATGGCAAATATCATTGCATCGGAAAAACCTATAACGTTTGTCAAAGTAGAAGATGAACCCACGATCACAGATAGACAGAATAAAATTTTAAAAAAATTAGACTTTCCTTCTGTTTCTCCAACAATATAGGTCCATGATTTTAAACCATAGTACGACCAAGTTACTATCGTAGAAAAGGCAAATAAAATAACCGCAATGGATAAGATATAAGGAAACCATTCATTAACACTGCCAAAAGCCGCCGATGTTAACTCAACACCTTGAATTCCTGATCCCTGTTGATATACNCCAGTNATAACAATAACTAGCGCTGTCATGGTGCATATAATTACGGTGTCAATAAATGGTTCAAGGAGAGAAACAAAACCAACGGATAACGATTGATTCGTCTTCACCGCTGAATAGGCAATAGGAGCAGATCCAATACCAGCCTCGTTAGAAAAGGTAGCTCGTATAAACCCCCACACTATTACACCAAGNAAGCCCCCATAAGCCGCGTCTGGGGTAAAGGCACCATAGATTATAGATTCGAAGGCAAGGGGAATCTTATCGTAATTTGANAAAATAATTACCAGAGACGCCAATACGTACATCCCGCCCATAAACGGAACAACTTTCTCGGTCACTCTTGCAATACTCTTGATCCCACCAATAATAACAAACCCAACNATGATGGATAAAATAAGGCCAAATAGCCAACCCTTCTCATAAAAAAAACTTGCTTCGCCACCAGTAGCATTAACAAATTGTAGGTAGGCTTGATTAGATTGAAACATATTTCCAGCGCCAAAAGCTCCGCCAATGCACATCACAGCAAAAAAATATGCTAAAAATTTTCCTAATTTTGGGTAACCTTCCTCTTTGAGNCCTCTTGATAAGTAGTACATGGCACCACCTGAAGTGCTGCCATCTTTTTTCACTATTCTATATTTGTGTCCTAATGAACATTCTACAAATTTAGTAGCCATGCCAAAAAGTGCAGCAAGTATCATCCAAAATGTTGCGCCCGGACCACCCATAGAAATTGCTACCGCNACACCGGCGATATTACCCAAACCAACCGTTCCAGATAAAGCTGCTGTTAATGCCTGAAAATGGCTAACTTCGCCTTTGGCGTTTCTATCAACTTTTTTTGTAAGCGCTAAGCGAATAGCCTGCTTAAAGCCCGTAAAATTTATGAAACGAAATTGAAAAGTTAAAATAATAGCCGTTAGAATTAGCCAAACCACAACAATAGGAACTGAAGTCTCAATACCACCCACCTCTGCCTTAAAAGAGTAAAAAACAATACTTTGAACCGCATCAGTAATGGGCTCAAATAAACTGTTAATGATCTCATCTATTTTCTNAAGATCATCCCAATACCAAAAGACTGCACAGAGACCAGCTACGATCACGATGGTTATAGTATGGTATATACCGAAATAGCTACTTTTCATCTAATTAGAATAAATCAACAGTTTGAAAGCAATGCAATGATAATGTCATAGGATCTATGGAGGTTTTTGGGCTTAATGCAATAAGGTGGCATTAGATAAACAACGTTACCAAGAGGTCGGATAATTAGCCCTCTTCTTAAAAATTTATGCTTCAAATTCCGAGCAAATTCAGATCCATAGTTTTTGCTTACGCCTTTAACCTCAAATGCAGCAATTAAGCCAATTACCCTTGTTCTCTCGACACATTCGAGATTAGAAAGATCATTAATTCTCTTTCTNTGAATATTCTCGATCATCTTAATCTTTTNAAAGATTTGTTTGGATTTAAATAAATCCANTGAAGCCACCGCAGCNGAACAACTNATTGGGTTAGCGGTATAAGAATGGCCATGAGGTAGCATCTTTTTTGGATCATCNCTTTNAAAGACTTTNGATATCCTATTAGAACAGATTGTTAANCCTANNGGCANTGCACCNCCNGTTAAACCCTTAGACAAACAGATTATATCAGGGTTAATGCCAATTNTTTGATACGCGAACATCTGTCCTGTCCTACCAAAACCNGTCATTACTTCATCAAAAATCACGGGTATATTCTCTTTTTTTATCCTTTGTACGATTTTTTTCATGAAAGATGGTCTACAAACACGCATTCCCGATGAACCTTGCACAATCGGTTCACAGATAAAAGCAGCTATATTTGAGCTATTATTCCTTAAAATGTGCTCGAGTCGTTTGAATGATTCTTTTTCTTTCTTGTTAACCAAACTATCCCTGTCCCAAGTATGTGGAAATGGAACCTCCTTAACTTGAAATAGTAAATCTTTAAAGGAATCAAAAAAGCCTGAGGAATGACCTACTGACATTGATCCAAACGTATCGCCGTGATAACCGCCTGTAAAAGTCAAAAAATATTTTCTTTTTTTNCCTAANTTTACCCAATACTGCCAAGCAATCTTTAAAGAGACCTCAACTGCGGTTGATCCATTGTCGGAAAAAAAAATTCGGCACAAATCTCTAGGCATCACTTGAATAATTTTTTTAGCTAGGTCAGAAGCGGGTTTGTGGGAAAAGTCAGTAAAGAGTATTTGATCAAATTGATCTAACTGTTTTTTTATAGCTTTTGTAATACTCAAGTTTACATGTCCATGAATATTCACCCACCAAGATGATATGAGATCTAAATACTCNTTCCCTTTATTATCAAATAGTGTCTCATTCTTGGCTCTCACAATATGAATGGGTCTGATTGAGGAATCATAAATGGTAAAGGGGCGCCAAATTGCTTTTTTATCNACGTTCTTAAGATTATTTTTTCTTTTCTTCATCAAATATTGTCTGGCTTTAAAAAGTTCGCAAAATTATCATTTTTTATAAAACTTTCTACACCGTGCCGGGACAGGGGTTTGATTATTGGAACTTTCCCGATAATATTAACCTTAGTCATTTCTGCTATTGCTCGGGCAACCCACTTATTGATCTTGCCAGAAAAAACAATACCAACCAAATTAATATGTCTCTTTCTNAGGGCCTCAACGGATAATAATGTATGGTTAATTGTCCCAAGTGAAGTTTTGCAAACCAAGACCACCGACAGNTGAAGTCTTGCTATNAGATCAACCATAAATTTCTTTCTTGTTATTGGAACTAAAATACCACCCGCGCCTTCGATAATAATTGGACGATCAGATTGCGGGATTTTTATTTTTTCAATAATTATTTTTCTTTTTTCTCTAGAAGCCGCTTCAAGTGGAGATAAGGGTTGACGAAAACTGTAAGANCTNGGATGAAAGCGATCCTCTTCAANNCCAGTCAGTCTTTGAACAATCAATTTATCAATACTCCCGTCAATAGTCCCTGTTTGAATTGGTTTCCAGTAATCCGCGTCCAATGCTTTGACTAAGCAGGAAGAAACAACTGTTTTTCCACAGCCGGTATCCGTTCCTGTCACGAAATAATTTTTCATTGAGTATCAATCAAAAAGAATAAGGAAATAGTAAATTTCAAAGGTTGAGATAAAACCATTTTTATATTCATCCTTCGCTAAACGTAGCAACCTTCTTAATTTACCAGGATCATGCGGTTTGTAAGAAATATTAGGAGTATTTGCGCCAATCATCTTCATTTCTCTCAAGAATGAATAAAGATCAGGATATGTTTTTGATATCAGCTGTCTTTCAAATCTACAAATATATTTTTTCTTTGATATATTTGATTTCTTTATTAAGTTCAAAAGTTGATCTTTATTTAACAATTCCAGCAAACCAACTTGAAAATTATTTCTTTCTGCAAATTCCCTCCATTCTTTCATCGTTTCTGGACCCAGNATTGAAAAGGAAAATAGTTTGGGACAATTTGCAGGATTCAAAATTTCAGAAAAAGATTTCTCTAAATTATTAAACCACTGAAAGGCCAAGCTTGATAAAACAATGTCAAAATTCTTCCTTAAGCATGGAAGTTCGCCGTCCATAGCAAGGAAGAGTGAATTCGGAATTATTGCTTCATATTTCTCCTGACAAATCTCAAGCATCTCTCTACTAAGATCTGACAAGTAAAATTTTATCGANCTTNTATCTTCTTGAAGAATCTCTAAAAATGATTCACCCAAAAAACCAGTNCCACATCCAATATCAAGTATAGTCTTGTTTCGAGCATTAACAGCATCAGAAACTTTCTTAGCTAAAGTGCGGGAAACAAGACGTTGAATTGTTGCATAATGATCGTAATTTTTTGCACCTTGAGCAAAAGATCTGGCAATCTCTTCTTTTGACGGCCTNCCTGATTGCCCGACTAGCTCTTTCCAGATTTTACTTTTAAAATATCGGGGGTTTCCTCTTGGTTCCGGAAATTTTATAATTTTTGATCCAGGCATTCTATTTTTCTTAAGAAATTTACTTATTTTCTTATCTTGGCGAGAACTTCTGATAAATAATTGATATCGAGTTTACTATGAGAACTTGATAAAGAGAATCTAATTCTGCTTAGCCCATTCGGAATTGTAGGTGGTCTTATTGCGGGAGCATAAATTCCATTTCGCAATAATCCTTTTGCAATTCCTAAAGTGTCCTTTTCATTTCCTATAATGTAAGGAATTATTTGCGTAGATGAGGTTCCNAAAGGTATCTGCATTTTTGACAATTTCTTTCGAAAAATATTTCCCAGATTAACTAATTTTGCTCGCCTATCATTAAGTAGAGGAATAAGATCTATCGCCGCGTCAATGGANCCAAGTATACCTGGAGGAAGAGCCGTTGCATAAATCAACCCACCACATCGATTAATCAAATATTCTCTAACCTCTTTTGAGCAAGCTATGTATGCACCAAAACTGCCGAATGCCTTNCCAAAAGTGCCAACACAAAAATCTATTTGATGGCTAAATGNGGTAGAAAACCCAAAACCTTTTTGGCCAAACACGCCAGTTGCGTGGGCTTCATCCANATATATTTTTGCATTATATTTTTTTCCAATTTGGACTAAACTACACAAATCTACAACGTCGCCATCCATACTAAAAACACTCTCTGTTATGATAAAAGCATTCTTNGATTTNTGACGATTTTTTTTTAANAGATCTTGTAAATGATTCATNTCGTTGTGACGGTAACGAATTTGATGAATGTTTGCCATTGCACAACCNGCATGCAAACTTGCATGATTTAAGCGATCACAAAAAACAAGTGGCGATTCCCCTAAAANGGACCTATCTAGAATTGCAGATAAAATTGACACATTGGCCTGGAACCCAGAGTTGAGAATTAAAGCACTCTGTGTTTTTTTTCCTCGTGAAATTTTTTTTTCAATCGCCACGAAAGGTTCTATGTTTGCACAAAGCAATCTAGACGCGCNTAGACCAGCNCCCCATTTATCGATCCATTGTTTAGATCTTTGTTTGACCTTAGCATGATCAGATAATCCTAGATAATCATTGGAAGAAAAGTTTACAAAACTACGATCATTAATANCCAAACGTGCCGANCTAAGNTGTTCAACAGTCTGCATTTTCCTGAGTCTTTGTTTTTTCAGCAAATCGATGCAAAGTTGCNTATAAGNATCTTTTGACATTTTAAANCTACAGAAAAATAATCATTTCATATTTCNCTATCTTAACATAAAAATAATTAGAAAAATCGAGTCAATTTGCACAGACGCACGATTCAAATATGGAGATTATTACCGAATACTGCTATCTTTCGCAGGAATAATAAATAAAAAAAATTTATAAAAATAAATTTAATGTCTCTAAAATTTCCGAAATCTTGGGGAAATTTTCCAGCGACTCGATTGCGACGAAACCGTTCGGCATCCTGGATTAGAGGATTGGTTCGTGAGAATAAACTGAATGTAGAAGATCTAATTTGGCCTGTTTTTATTCAAGATGGCTCTCAAGAGAGAACTTCGATTCCCTCAATGCCTGGAATAGAAAGATTAAATATTAATGGACTAAAAAAATCCTTAAGAGAGGCTGTAAAGCTTGGAATACCTGCAATTGCTATATTCCCACTTATAAACAAGGACAACAAAACAAACGATGGCAAAGAAGCATTAAATCCAAATAATTTAGTATGCCGAACCATCCGATCCGTTAAAAAATTATACCCAAATCTTGGAATAATATCCGATATCGCTCTTGACCCGTATACATCACATGGGCATGACGGAATTTATTATAAGGGAAAGATTTTAAATGACGAAACCATTGATGTCCTTAAGAAGCAAGCTGTCATAAATGCTGAAGCGGGGTGTGATATAGTTGCTCCCTCAGACATGATGGATGGAAGGGTTCGGGCCATAAGAAAGTCATTAGATAAGAAAAATCTTAAAAACGTTAAGATTCTTTCATACGCTGCAAAATTTTCATCATCTTTTTATAATCCTTTCAGAAATGCAATAAAATCGTCAGGGAATCTTGGAAAAGAAGGGAAAAAAACTTACCAAATGGATCCCGGGAATTCTCGGGAAGCCCTGAGAGAAGTGGCTTTAGATATTAAAGAAGGCGCAGATATCATTATGGTTAAGCCAGGCCTACCATATTTGGATATTGTAAAGGAGGTCAGTCAATATTTTCCTGTTCCTTTATTTGTTTACCAAGTCAGTGGTGAATATTCCATGATGCAAGCTGCTGCAAAAAATAATTGGCTAAATTTTCGTAACATACAACTAGAGTGTCTTCTGGCTTTCAAACGTGCTGGGGCTAACGCAATTATAACGTATTCTGCAATTGAAATAGCAAAAATTTTAAGAAAACACTAAGCTATGCAAAAACGATCTCCACTTTCCGGAATAATAATTCTAGATCTGACCAGAGTATTGGCTGGACCTTATTGTACAATGGTGCTCTCCGACCTAGGTGCAAGAGTAATAAAAGTAGAAAATCCGACAACAGGTGATGATGCCCGAGAAATTGGGCCCTTTATTAAAAATAAATCTGCTTATTTCATGTCTCTTAATCACGGAAAGGAAAGCATAGCTTTGGATCTAAAAAAAAAGGAAGATAGGAATACTTTTGAAAAACTTTTACGTATTTCTGATGTTTTAGTTGAAAACTTTAAACCACAAACATTAAAAAAGCTAAACTACGGGTGGAAAGATCTACATAAAAAGTATCCAAAACTTATATATGCAACAATTTCTGGNTTTGGTCATTCTGGTCCATATAGAAACCGACCATCATATGATCTTATNGCCCAAGCAATGGGTGGAATTATGAGTCTAACCGGTCATCCAAAAAATCCTCCAGCAAGAGCTGGNGCATCCATAGGAGANATAGCTGCTGGATTATTTGCAGCAATTGGCATTNGCTCAGCATTATACAAAAGAAAGGGAAAAAAGAGTGGAGTTCATATNGATATCNGCATGATGGATTGTCAANTNGCTCTTCTTGAAAATGCTATTTCAAGNTATTCAGCTACGCTGCAGATTCCTGATCCAATCGGAGCAAGACACCCTACCATAACTCCATTTGACGCTTTCAAAAGCAAAGATAANTATCTAGTCATTGCTGCTGGAAATAACAAACTATTTAAAAAATTCTGTCTTGCAATAAANCGAGGGGANTTATTAGANAGNTCTTTGTTTACAAANAATGAAAANAGAACAAAAAATATAAAAATACTCTANAAAGAAATTAATAAAGAAATCAGAAAGAAAATCTCAAAAGAGTGGCTAAGAATTTTTTTTAAATCGGGAGTTCCTTGCGCCCCGATTAATAACATCAAAGAATTATTTAGTGATCCTCAAATAAAAAAAAGAAATATGATAGTTGAGATGTCTGATCCGCAAATAGGAAAGCTAAAAATTGCTGGAAATCCTATAAAAATTACCGGACTTGATGATCCAAAAAACCGCAAAGCATCTCCACGACTAGATCAGAGTAGAAAAAAAATATTGAAAGAATTAAATTTGGCATAATACTAAGCATTATCCATTAAAAAATAATGTAAGTTAGCATTGATTTACAAGATGACTCTGTTTATCTTTCATTTAAAGAAACAACAGGGATAATGGGAGGAGTGAAGATGCCAAGAAAATTCACCGGAAGGCAGCATTTGTTTATACCAGGGCCTACCAACATACCTGAACAAGTGCTCAATGCCCTACATATTNCATCCGAAGATCAGAGGAATCCATTGATTCCTAGCTTTACNAAACCGCTATACAATGACCTAAAGAAGATATTCAAAACNAAAAAAGGAAGAGTTTTTATTTTTCCAAGTTCAGGAACAGGNGCCTGGGAATCGGCAGTNCAAAATACTCTATCTCCTGGGGATAAGGTGCTGATTTTTAGATTCGGTACTTTTAGTCACTTATGGGCCGACATGCTAGTTAGACTCGGTCTTGACGCAAACATCATCGATCGACCATGGGGGACAGGAACTCCGCCCGAGATAGTAAAGAGTATTTTAAAAAATGATAAATATCNCGAATATAAGGGCGTTTTTGTTACGCAAAATGAAACAGCTACCGGGGTAACCAGTGATGTTAAGGCAGTTAGATCTGCGATGAATGCTGTAAAGCATCCCGCACTCTTATTTGTTGACGGAGTCAGCTCAATTGCAAGCATTGATTTTCGTATGGACGAATGGGNAGTTGACGTAGCNNTTTCNGGATCACAAAAAGGTCTAATGCTTCCCGCTGGTCTTGGTATAATTGCTGCTAGCCCAAAAGCCCTTAAAGCAAATAAAACATCGGGAATAAAACGTTGTTATTTTTCTTGGGAAGACATGATAAAAACAAATAATGATGGGTATTTTCCATACACACCAGAAATGCCAATGCTTAGAGCTCTAAGAGNTTCGGTGNATATGCTGTTCAGTGAAGGATTAGAAAATGTTTTCAAAAGACATAACCGAATTGCCGAAGGCGTACGTCGAGCTGTAAAACAAGGATGGGGCCTCAAGCTTTGTGCAAAATCAAAACAATGGGAATCTGACACCGTAAGCGCCATCGTCGTGCCAAAAGGAAAGAATGCGGCAAAAGTTATTTCAACAGCCTTCCACAAATATAATCTTTCTTTGGGGGCTGGTCTTATGGANGTTGCTGGTAAAGTTTTCCGTATAGGTCACTTAGGAGATCTTAATGAATTACAAGCCGCTGCAGCGATCGCGGGTGCTGAAATGGCAATGATCGATAATGGAATTAAATTAAAACCAGGTAATGGTATAGCGGCAGCCTCAGAATACTGGAGAAAAGCTATTAAAGAATAAGCTATCAGAGAAAGACNGGCAAATGACCAAACCAAAGGTGGTTGTCACGAGACGATGGCCAAAGGCTGTCGAAAAAAAAGTATCTGAACTATTTGACGCCAAGCTCAATAAGAGTGATCGACCAATGACTGATCAAGGGCTTAAGCATGCATTAAAAACAGCAGATGCTCTTATGCCAACTGTCACTGATAAAATTACGGAAAAAATACTCGATGTTAAGCCTAAGCAAGCAAAGATTATAGGAAACTTTGGCGTGGGATTTAACAATATCGATATNGAAGCAGCAAAAAAGCATAGTCTCGTAGTAACAAATACACCAGACGTCTTGACTGATTGCACGTCCGATATTGGAATGATATTGATGCTATCTGTTGCAAGAAGAACTGGTGAAGGAGAGCGTCATCTTCGAAATAAAAAATGGATAGGTTGGAGGCCGACCCATATGATGGGTACGAAAATAACAGGTAAAACCTTAGGGGTTATCGGAATGGGTCGCATCGGACAAGCGATGGCTAAAAAATCCCACTACGGATTTGGCATGAATATTATTTTCTACGATCCCTATCTGGCAAACAAATCAATTACAAAAGCAATGAAAGCGAAAGAGGNAAAATCAATCAAAAGTCTTTTATCAAAATCAGATTTTGTTTCTTTACATTGTCCAGCAATACCCGAAACTCGTCATTTAATGAACAAAAAAACCCTTAAACAAATGAAACCATCAGCATTTTTGATAAACACCTCAAGAGGTGATGTCGTTAATGAAAAAGATTTAGTAATGGCTTTAAAAAAAGGGTTAATTGCGGGCGTGGGACTTGACGTTTATGAAAAAGAGCCAAAAGTTCCCAAGGAGTTATTTAAAATGGAAAATGCTGTATTACTGCCCCATCTAGGAAGCGCGAGTCTTGAAACAAGAGAGGCTATGGGTTTCCGTGTCGTAGAAAATGTCAGGGCATTCTTCAATGGGAA
>PARU01000014.1 GCA_002712065.1 Rickettsiales bacterium
AAGCGGCCCCCGGCGCCACATAAACAGGATGTAATCCCACTTTATCAACAATCTTAGAAGATACTCCTTTAGCCTGATCTTTTAATTCTTCTAATTTTCCTTGAATTAATATTTCTCTTAAATCTGAAATAAGAAATAAAAAGAATATTAAGGGAAATAAATTAATAGCAAAAATTCTCTTAGCGAGAGCCGAAAAGGTGATTTTTGGTATAGCAAAACTAATAAATTTCTTAAATAATTTTTTAGGAAAGGTGTTCAATTCTCCCTACTTATAACCTCCGCAAATACAAGAATGGATCCATTGTTTTTAAAAAAAAGATCAATAGGGATCCTGTCTCCCACATACAAATCATGTTCCGAAGGCCTAATCTTATCATATTTCATAAATCTTTTAAATTGAATTTCTTCGCCAGGACCTATATCCAGTATTTCATCGAAAAGAAAATTTTCAGCGGTAAGAATTCGTGTACTTATTAGTGATTCTTGGTTTTTGCTCTTGTTTATAATTTTGAAAACTAACGCGATGTCCTTTTTGTCATTCTGTTGTGTGATAATTCTTGGATTTGAAATTAATATTTCTCCGACAGAGAAANTAGTTTTTGAATANGANNGATTNTCCGTCCAAAAAAATAANGCNNNNATCATTAAAAAAATAAAAAAAGTNTTTTTCTTCATNTTTGTTCTTGCAACTTCTNNAATAATTTTCTATTTTCCGCACATCAGTTTTATTTATATTAGNTTGATTGGAGAGCAATATTACAGAAAAGCTTGAAATAAAAAACACAAAACTTNAAGAATGGATCAAAAGTGTTAGCGATCTTTGTAAACCTGATTCTATTCATTTATGTGATGGATCAGAAGAGGAATATGACCGCCTTTGCAATGAAATGGTTGAGGGNGGCACTTTAATAAAATTAAATCCTGAAAAAAGAAAAAATTGTTATTACGCAAGATCTAATCCCGATGATGTTGCTCGAGTCGAAGACAGGACTTTTATCTGTTCCAAGGAAAAAAACGATGCTGGCCCCACCAACAACTGGATGGATCCTGATGAGATGAAAAAAACTCTGAAAGGGTTATTTGATGGGTGTATGGAGGGAAGAAGAATGTATGTTGTCCCCTTCAGCATGGGCCCGCTAGGATCTCCAATATCGCACATCGGCGTGCAAATCACAGATTCTCCCTATGCTGTAGTAAACATGCGCATCATGACAAGAATGGGGGGGAAAGCATTGGATATTCTTGGGGACTCTGATTTTGTCCCATGTCTTCATTCAGTTGGACAACCGCTGAAAAANGGGGAAAAGGATGTTCCGTGGCCATGCAATAAAGAAAAATACATCGTGCACTTCCCTGAAGAAAAATCTATATGGTCATTCGGAAGTGGTTATGGGGGAAACGCTCTATTAGGAAAGAAATGCTTCGCTCTGAGAATCGCCTCTGTGATGGCAAAACAGCAAGGTTGGCTTGCTGAACACATGTTAATCTTAGGNGTAGAATCGCCTGAGGGAGAAAAAACGTATGTGGCCGCTGCTTTTCCTAGCGCTTGCGGAAAAACGAATTTTGCAATGCTGGTGCCTCCAAAAGGTTTTAATGGATGGAAAATATGGACTGTGGGAGACGACATTGCCTGGATTAAACCGGGAAAAGATGGAACTTTCCGGGCTATAAATCCTGAAGCTGGATACTTCGGTGTTGCTCCAGGAACTAGCATGGATTCAAATCCAACGGCTATGAAAATGCTTAACAAAAACTGTATATTCACCAATGTTGGTCTCACTGATGATAATGATGTTTGGTGGGAGGGTATGAGCAAGGAAGCCCCATCNCATCTAATTGACTGGAAGGGAAACGACTGGTCTCCCGATTCTGAAACACCTGCNGCCCATCCAAATGCAAGATTCACTGCCCCAGCAACAGAATGTCAAAGCCTGGATCCCGCTTGGGAAGATCCCGAAGGTGTTCCGATAAGTGCCTTTATTTTTGGAGGTCGATTAAGTTCAACTTTCCCACTAGTTTTTCAATCTCGCGACTGGAACCATGGAGTATATCTCGCAGCCACCATGGGNTCAGAAGCNACNGCAGCATCAGTTGGTCAAGCTGCAATTCGNCGTGATCCGATGGCTATGCTTCCTTTCTGTGGTTATAATATGGGAGACTACTGGAAACATTGGCTAGATATGGGGACAAAAGTCTCGAAACAACCACCAATCTTCCGTGTCAATTGGTTCAGGAAAGATAAGGAAGGAAAGTTTATGTGGCCAGGATTTGGAGAAAACATGAGAGTCCTTAAATGGATAATTGANAGAGTTCATGGAAAGGTNGAAGCGATTGAAACCCCGTTCGGACATNTACCAAATAAANGCGATATAAANTGGGAAGGAATAGACTTTAGCGATCAGGAATTTCAGGATTTAATGAGNATTAAAAAAGATGAAGGAATAAAGGAAATNCAGGATCAAGAAGAGCTATTCAACAGATTCGAAGAACATTTACCAAAGGAACTGGTCAATCAACGAACTTTACAAACCGAGCGGCTTAAATAAATTGATTTGCTAGTGNGCCTCATCCCAGTTATTTCCAAAACCAACATCAACAGTCAGTGGAACTTTTAATTCCAGCGCTGGTTTATTACAAGATTCCATAATTTTTTTTAAGAATTTGGACACCTCCTTCACTTCCTTCGTGGGAGATTCAAAAATTAATTCATCATGNACTTGTAAAAGCATCTTAGATTGAAAATCACTGTCCTGTAAATCTCGATTGATTCTAATCATCGCTCTTTTGATAATATCTGCTGCACTCCCTTGGATTGGAGCATTAATTGCAGCACGTTCAGAAAACTTTCTTCTTGCTGGGTTTTTATCATTAATGCCCGGAACAAAGCATTTTCGACCAAAGATTGTCCTGACAAACCCGTATTTTCTACAATCCTTTTTCGTCTCTTCCATATACTCTTTTATTTCCGGATATTTTTGAAAATAGTCATCTATATATTGAAGAGCCTTCTTGTTATCAATACCAAGCTGATTAGCTAAACCAAAAGGACTGATTCCATAAATTATACCAAAGTTTATAGTTTTTGCTCTTCTGCGCATTTCAGAATCCACATTGTCGATTGAAACGTCAAATATTTTTGCAGCTGTTTGTGAATGTACATCTATACCATCAATAAAAGCATTTTGTAGCGCTTTAATATTTGCCACGTGCGATAAAATTCTTAACTCAACTTGTGAATAATCGAGCGAAATCAATTTATGATCCTTGATCGCGACAAAAGCTCTTCGTATTTTTCTGCCCTCCGAAGTTCTAATTGGTACATTTTGAAGATTTGGATCCGACGATGCCAATCTTCCCGTGGCAGTCGATGACATTAAAAATGATGTATGCACTCTTCCAGTTTCCTTATTTACTTGATCCACTAAAGAATCTGTATAAGTGCTCTTCAGTTTAGCTAATTTTCGCCATTCAATTATTTTCTTTACAACTTGATGCCCCGCAGAAGCCAATCCATCCAAAACCTCAGCGTCTGTTGAATAAGCTCCGGTTTTTCC
This sequence comes from Rickettsiales bacterium, assembly GCA_002712065.1. Lineage (GTDB taxonomy): Bacteria > Pseudomonadota > Alphaproteobacteria > UBA8558 > UBA8558 > UBA8558. Next base: position 3,555 of record PARU01000014.1, read on the forward strand.
CTTCTTCTTTCCCGGCAAATTAAGTTTATCAAACAGGATCTCTCCTAATTGTTTGGGTGATGCTAGGTTGAATTCTGCTCTTGAAAGTTTAAAAATATCTTTCTCTAGCTTAGCCAATTTTTCCTGAAATTCTTCACTAAGTTTTTTCAGCTTCCCAACATCAATCTTTATCCCATTCTTCTCCATATCTACCAAAACCTGAACTAATGGTCTTTCAATGGTCTCATAAAAACTGACCATACGATCTTTTATCAGTTGCTTTTTTAATATTTTGTACAGTTGATAGGTTACGTCAGCATCCTCCGCTGCGTAATCCAGCGCCTTAGACAAATTTACCAAATCAAAAGTTATTTGAGATTTTCCTGTCCCTACTACATCTTTGTATTTAATTGTTTGCTTATTTAAAAATAATTCCGCTAATTCATCCATCCCATGCCCATGCAGACCGCCTTCTAGGACATATGATAATAGCATTGTGTCATCTATAGGATGTATGTTGATCCCATATTTAGATAAAACAAGAATGTCATATTTTATATTTTGACCAATTTTTAAAATAGCCGGATCTTCCAATATCGGTTTCAGCATTTTGATAGCCTTGTCCATAGGTATTTGCACGAAGTTATTAATTTCAACATTAGTTTCATTATTAGAATTTTTAAAATCTAGAGCTTCCGTATCCTTAGATTTTTTGTGACCAAGAGGAATATAACAAGCAATATGAGGTTCGAGGGAAAGCGAGATACCAACCAAATTAGCCTTCAGGGGATTAACAGAAGTAGTTTCAGTATCAACCGAAACAATTCCTAAATTTTTTATTTTACTAATCCAATTTTCTAGTTGTGAAATTTTAGTTACAAGATCATATTGGATCTGTTTTTCGGAATAGTTTTTTTGATTCTGATTAATCCGCTCAATTTCATTANTTTCTGTATTTGAAGGCTCTGATTGAATCCTTTGAATAATTTTATTAAATGAATGCTTCTCCAAAAAGGATTTTAGCTTNGGTAAATCGATTCCCGGAAAAGAAAAATCGTTGATTTTGTCTTTAATTGGAACATCATTCTTCAATTTTACAAGCTGACGAAAAATTTTGATCTCTNCAATATTCTGTAGTATCGAATCACGCCTCTTCGGTTGTTTTATTTTGTCNGCGTTCTCAAGCAACTCGTCTAAACTACCAAAAGCATTAATCAATTCCGCAGCGGTTTTAATTCCGATGCCCGGTGCGCCTGGAATATTATCACTACTATCACCTGCCAATGCTTGCACATCAATAACCCGTTCTGGATNTACTCCAAATTTATCGAGNACTTCTTTTGCATCAATCACACGANCTTTCATGGGATCACGCATGAGNATATTCTTATCCACAAGTTGCATTAAGTCCTTATCAGAGGAAAAAATAGTAACCTTCATATTCTGATCAATCGCAGCCTTCGCAAAGGTTGCTATAATATCATCGGCTTCATATCCCAATAACTCAACGCTTGGTAAACCAAAAGCCNTTGTAGCTTCACGAATTAGCGAAAATTGTGGAANTAGATCNGGAGGGGGATCNCTTCTATTTGCTTTGTATTCTGGATATATTTCATTCCTGAATGTCTTTCTTGAAGAATCAAAAACAATCGCTATACCACAAAGATCATTTTCCTTAGCTTCAATTTCTTTGATTAATTTTAGTAACATATTCGTAAAACCATAAACCGCATTCACGGGAATGCCTTCAGGGCTAGTCATCANGGGTAANGCATAAAAAGCTCTAAAAATAAATCCGGATCCATCGACTAAGTACAGGTGCTTCATACTATTCAAATAAAGATTTAATCTTGTTGTTTCTCACTTTCTTGAGAATTAAATTTCCTACCACAATAGGGGCAGGTAATTTCATTAGAATCTCCAAAACGCAAATAAATCCTTGGATGACCCGCACCCTCTTCTCCCGAACCCTGACAAATGACTACTTCTTTTTTTATTTTTTTATTAGCAACCATAGATTTATGTACATGGTATTATGGATTATATGATAGCTTACTCCAACGTTCAATTAGAGTATAATTAGATTTATGATACATGATTTCACACCATGATATCTCGTTTAAAAAAAAATAGATCAGAATCCTTATCAAGGGCACCTATCAAGGCTATCGAGTCAACAAATCTTAATAAAATTTATAATAATAACAAATCCAAAAACAAAAAGATTAACGCGCTGAAAGATTTTAGTCTGGAAATTCCAAGAGGATCAATATTTGGCATCTTGGGCCCAAATGGTGCGGGAAAATCTACATTTATAAATATTTTAGCCGGCTTAACAACAAAAACGTCTGGGGTTGTAAAGATTTGGAATATCGACATTGACAAAAATCACCGTCAAGCACGCACAACAATTGGGGTGGTTCCGCAAGAATTAAATATCGATCCATTCTTTACACCAATGGAAACGCTGGAACTACATGCAGGCCTTTATGGTGTCAAATCGAAGAATAGAAAAACAAAGAAAATTCTAGAATTGGTTGGATTATTAAAAGAAGCACATTCATACACAAGAGAATTATCAGGAGGAATGAAAAGGAGACTATTAATAGCAAAAGCTATGGTACATTCTCCACCCATCCTTGTTCTAGACGAACCCACCGCGGGAGTCGATGTTAAATTTAGACACCAACTTTGGAAAAATATAAAAGACCTTAACGCAAAGGGAACGACTATTTTATTGACAACACATTACATTGAAGAAGCTGAGAGNCTTTGTGATACAATTGCAATCGTAAACCATGGAAAGCTTATATGCTGCGATAAGACCGTCAACCTAATATCTAGATTAAAAAACAAGAAAAGAATTTTGATCAAAACAAAAGGAAAGGTGAATAAATTACCAAAAAATATATTGCCATTCCTTCTGGAAAAAAGGAGTAATGGAGTATTGGTTTTTGAATTTAATGGTAAAGAAGTNAATNTTGAAAGAACAGTATCTATGTTCAAAAAGGCCAAAATAAAAATATTAGATTTTTCAACTGAAGAATCTGATCTTGAGGATATTTTTCTTAAACTTACCTCTTCTTAGTGTTGACTTACGAAAATAATAGTGTAATAAGGTGGCTACTAAATCATTAACTTTATCCCAAAGGGAGGAAGTACGTATGTTTGACGATGAAAATCAACCGGCTGAGGATAGTCCTTCTGAAGCTCCTGCTGAAGAATCACCATCCGAAGCTCCTGCTGAAGAAGCACCATCTGAAGCTCCTGCTGAAGAAGCTCCAGCTGACGATTCTTCTTCTGAAGGGGAAACCCCTTCTGAATAATCTTCAGTAATTTCTGAAGTATTTCATATAATTTCATTACTTACTTAAATATTGTGTGAAAAGGTTTTGGTGCGCATTTCCGTTGGGGAATGTGCACCATTTCTCTTTTGAGTTAGTTACTTTTCTTGCAGAACTGTTTAAGCATAGTGATAGAAACAAAACTATGTCCCAAAACATCGCCTTCCAATACTTTAAAAGGAACAGACGGTTCACCAAGATCACTGAGAACTAAGGTTGCGCCGGAAAGATTCTCCCCCTTCGTAAAACTACTCACGGTTACTATTGTTGGGATGCCCGCAGATAAACTCGACTGTAATCCCGTAGGCGAATCTTCCAATGCAAAACACGCCTTAGCAGAGAGACCTAGCTCTTGTAAGGTCCATGTGTAAATATCTGGTGCAGGTTTTTTAACTGGTACCTTGTCACCATCAGCAATTACATCAAAATAATTTAAAAGATCTTTTTCGGGGAGGTATTGGAAAAGAGCACGCAAACTTTCTTCAGTAGATGCGGTGACTATCGCTAATTTTAATCCTTCTTTTTTTGCCTCTTTTATTAAACGGAGCGCCCCGGGACGGATGGGAACACCTTCTTTAGTCATAAGGGCGGAATAAACCTGGCTTTTTGCATCATGAATAGAAGAGATGAAGCTCGAAAGATCTGGCCTATTCAACTGATCAGGATCTGTTCTCTCAATATAATATTGGATTCTCTCTCGGCCCCCCTCAATATTCAATAACTCCTTATATATAGCACGATCCCAATGCCATTTTACTCCAAATTCCTTAAATGATTCATTAAATGATTTTCTATGGNCCTCCTCGCTTTCCGCAATAGTGCCATCAACATCAAATAATATTCCAGCTAATTCCATTAATCTTCACCTTCATACATAATTATATTCTACCAAAGCAATTCTCTTTCTTGAATCATAAAAAATTAANTTCCTAAGAGAGATATTGTTTTTGAAGAGCTAAATCCTGATAGTAAATCAACAATCTTAACCCGTCCTCCATATTTCCTAACAAAATTACCCCCNACCACCTGACCTATTTTGTAGTCAGATCCCTTAACTAGCACATTGGGCCTAATAAATTTTATTAATTTGAATGGNGTTTTTTCAGAAAAGATTATAACCGCATCCACCGACTCTAAAGCAGATAATACGCTTGCACGTGAATAGTCAGACTGAATTGGCCTACTTTTACCTTTAATTGATCTAACTGAATTGTCATTATTGATTGCCACAATCAATTTATCACACTCTTTTTTTGCCTGCTCTATTAAAAAAATGTGTCCAGGGTGTATTAAATCAAAACAACCGTTAGTGAATCCTATTTTCATTCCTTTTTNTCTCCACAAATTAATATTTTCTTTAATTGTGGCCAAGTCCATAACTTTTTTAGTACTAAAAGAAAGACTTCTATCTCTCAATCTTGACAAAATCTCATAAGGAAAAACTACGGCAGTTTGCGCCTTCTCAACCACAATACCTGCGGCGATATTAGAAATCCTTGCGGCATCCACTATTCCATAACCAGCGCCAAGTAGTATTGCCAATACTGCAACTACCGTGTCGCCTGCTCCAGAAACATCATATACCTCTCTCGTTTCAGCAGATAGGTGAACAACTTTACTTTTGGGATTCTTACATACCACACTCATCCCTTTGGAACTTTGAGTAACTACCAAGAACTTGAATTGATGTCTTGAGAGTAAATATCTAGATGCAGATATTATTTCTTTTTGATTCTTAACTGACATTTGTGTCGCTTGACTAAGCTCATGCAGATTAGGTGTTACGACATGAGATCCATTATATTTTTTGTAGTTCAGNCCTTTGGGATCAACAATTATGGGAACGTTCTTGCGATTAGCATCCTTAATCACTTTACTTAAAATTCTAGAGCTTAAAGTTCCTTTTCCATAATCTGAAATTATCAAGGCACTACAATCTTTTAGAGATCTTTTGATTCTAGCTAACATGTTAGATTGAATCCCAATTGAAGCTTCTTCGNTAGTTTCTTGATCTGTGCGTAGTAGTTGCTGATTCGAAGAAATAAATCTAGTCTTTANTGGAGTGCTTTTTCTACCTTGACTAAATAATTGATATTTAACATTTTTTTGAGCTTTTAAAAGCTCTTTAATTTTTCTAGCATTAATATCATTCCCCACAATACTAAAAAAATCAGTTTTCACTCCTAGTGCAGATAAATTTCTAATAACATTACCTGCCCCTCCCAAGTGGAAATCTTCTTTTTCAATTTTAAGTATTGGTATCGGANCTTCAGGAGAGATTCTTTCTGTGCTGCCTCTCACAAAACGATCAAGAATCACATCACCTATGCACAAAATCTTAAATTTAGGAATTCCTCCAAAAAATTTGGAAACACTATTCAAAAAATCTTTAGACAAGATTTAGCTCCTGCTCTAATGCACTGCAAAACATTTGTCCTAACATGATATGTGNTTCTTGGATCCGCGCAGTTATTTTTGATGGAACCAACAACAACGGTTTTGCTAAACCCTTAAGGTTTCCTCCATTTCCTGCTCCAAAAGCTGCTGCTNTCATTCCAATTTTTTTTGCTGCACGTAAGGCCAAAATAACATTCTCACTCTTTCCAGAAGTAGTTATCCCAATAGCTACATCCCCTTTTCTACAAAGAGCAAGAACCTGTCTTTCAAAATTATGTTTAAATCCATAATCGTTCCCTATAGCAGTTAATAATGAGGTGTCCGTAGTAAGGGCAAGACCGGCTATTGGTTTTCTATCTTGGCTATAACGACACGCTAATTCAGTCGCCAAATGTTGTGCATCTGCAGCACTTCCTCCATTTCCAAAAAAAACAATTTTATTACCCCTCTTAACTGAATCTTTTGAAAGTTTAACAAGTTGAACAAACTGTTTCCTAAGATTAGATGACGAACGGGTTAATACGGCAACATCTAAATGCTCGTCTATTTCTTGATCAAAAAATTTCTCAACATCCATGATCTCAAGCTCCCTGCTTTTTAGAGGAGAATTTTTCAAGATAATTAATTGTCTTGACCAAACCTTCTTTAAGATTCACTTTTGGTTTCCATTGTAGTTTCTTTCTAGCCAACATTATATCCGGACATCGTTGAAGTGGATCGTCGATAGGTAAATTCTTTTTAACCAATTTTGATTTTGATCCNATAAGATCAATTATGGTTTCTGCTAATTCCAAAATCGTAATTTCTCTTGGATTCCCAAGATTCACCGGGCCTAAAAAGAAACTTTTATTCATCAAGCTAATTATACCTGCAATCATATCATCAACATAACAAAAAGCCCTGGTTTGAGTTCCATCTCCATAAATTGTTATTGGTGAATTCTTTAAAGCCTGCATTATAAAATTAGAGACAACCCTTCCATCATTAGGATGCATCCTTGGACCATAGGTATTAAATATTCTTGCAACTCTTATATTGACGCCAAATTCCCTCTGATAATCAAAAAATAGAGTTTCAGCACACCTTTTGCCTTCATCATAGCATGCTCTTGGCCCAATTGGGTTAACATTGCCTCTATACTTTTCTTTCTGGGGGTTCCTCTTAGGATCTCCATAAACTTCACTGGTGGAAGCTTGGAAAATTCTCAACTTATACTTTTTTGCCAAGTTCAGCATATTAATACTTCCTTGAACGTTAGTCCTGACAGTCTTAACCGGATCATGCTGATAATGCACAGGCGACGCCGGACAAGCCAAATTATATATCTGATCAATCTTCATAGTATTTATAGGTTCTGTTACATCATGTCTTATAAGAGTAAATTTTCTTTCTTTGACGATATTTTTGATATTCCTTTTTGTTCCAGTAAAAAAATTATCCATACAAACAACAGAATGACCCAATGCCATTAGACGCTCGCATAAATGAGATCCTAAAAATCCNGCTCCGCCAGTCACTAAAATTTTTTTAGTAGAATTCATATCCGTTACTAAATTACCAATAATTTATTTCTATTTTTATCGTTTTTCTTACGTTTCCAACTTCAACCGCAGCATCTTTGAAAGTAGGTGGTCCAAAAAAAATCTTAGCGTCATTACTAAAACCAAATCCTTCAAGTGGGAAGCCAAAAAAATTTTTATCAAATTCATTGTTTCCATTTTCATCATGAAACATAGCTACAGCATAATTTCCTGGGCTTAGATTTTTAAAAACTGTTTTCATTTTTTTGCTTTCCAATTGGATATCAATTTTATCAATCTTATGTTCATTCTCCGGAAAACCATATTCCTTGTTATACAAAGCAAATCTAATAAAACCAGAACTATTTCGTAAGTTATCTACAATGATTTCTAAATCTGAAGCCAACAAAATTCTCGCTTGAAGAAAAAAAAGTAGAAAAAAAAGAAAACTTAATGTACGCAAATATATACTGAACAATTTATGTATGTTTTAACTAGGTATTCCGTTGTATGATAACTATATTTATATCCATAACTATTGTCAAAATTGAAATTCGCTAAAGAATAAGGCTGCGGAATATATGGAAAATAGAAAAGATAATCCACAAAACCAACCCTCTTATCAATCTTCAATAAAAAAATGGGGAAAAGATTTGATGGCTGCCTTGGTATCCATTCTACGGATAGATATATTTTTCCCACAATTCTCTATAAAAAAGAACGAGAAAGAAATTGCACAATCCCAGAGAGCATTCCCGATAATTGGATTCTTAATTGGCTTACTAGCAGCGTTTGTGCTTTGGCTTTTTTCAAGCTTCGGATTCTCTCCAGCTGTTGCTGCTCTATTCACCGTAGCAGTAATTACAATTATCACTNGAGCTAAAAATGAATCTCACTTAGTAAGTTTTTTCGATGGCATTTTCTTGGAAAAAGAGCCTGGAAATAAAATATCTTTGATGAAGGAAAAAAAAATAGGTCTAATCGGCATTATGATTCTGATCCTTGTCCTAGGACTAAAGGTTTCTACCCTAGCATCATTTGATGAACTGAAAGGAGCGGTTCTTGCTTTACTTGCAAGCACTACCGGATCTTGGACTATATTTCCTACAATTAGGTACTACTTAAAGCCAAGCTCGTTACATCCCTCGAAAAGCATAAAACCTAGCGAAGAAATTTTTTACTCATCTGTTTTGNTAGCCTCGGCATTATTGCTTTTGATGCTTGGCCCCGTAGCCGGGGTATTTACTATTGCCATAGCGTGTGCCACCATTTATGTCATATGCTATATACTCAATACTAATTTAAAAGGGTACACTAATGAAGGCCTTGGCGCCGGACAACAAGTTTATGAAGTAATCTTGCTGTTAGCGGCCGCTTCTTCTATGTAAGAATAAAAGTAATGAAAAAAAAGAAATCTATTATTTTTCCTCTAGTTATCTTCTTCACGACAATATTTAGTATTACTTTTTCAGATATAAAAAAATCGTCCGCTAGTCCAAGTGAGTTAATTTATAAATCAGAAAAGTCCTTAAAACGTTTCCTTTCAGATCAAAGTTATTCAAGACTTCATANTTTAATAAAAGATGCACAAGCAATAATAATTTTTCCTAATATGCTAAAGGGAGGGTTTTTTTTAGGTATTGAGGGCGGAGATGGAGTTTTGATAATAAAAGAAAATCAAGAATGGACATCACCTCTATTCTTCACAATGGGTAGTGTCAGTTTTGGTTTTCAAATNGGAGTTACAGATGCTGAGGTGCTTCTTACAATAATGACAAAAAGAGGATTACAAACGATCTTGGATCACCGAGTAAAACTCGGGGCAGATGTGAGTGTTAGTNCCGGCCCTGTTGGTTTTGGTGCTGAGGTCGCAACCACAATTAAATTAGCAGATATTTATTCATTTTCTCGTGGGAGGGGTTTATACGCAGGAATATCAGTTGAAGGATCTTATATACATCCAAACGAGGATTTAAATCAACAATACTATGGAAAAAATATAGATGTAGGTGAGCAATCTTCTTATAAAAAATTACTGGAAACNGGATCAGATAATTTTAATAAGATCTTAGGAAACCGTTAAGTTCTCTTTTTATTTTTTATTATATAATTTTTCAATAGTGTTTTGGATTTTTTGGTTTCTTCCTTGAGCAGATAACATCATTACATCTCTTCCGCCAAAATCCTGCAATGATAAATCTGGATTTGCATCTAATAAACGTCGCACAACAAAAAAATTACCAAATTCCACCGCTCGCATTAAAGCGGTAGTACCTTCTCGATTCTGATGATTAATATCGGCACCAAAATCTAACAAAATATCTATAACATCTAAATTGGGAAATCTGGCTGACAATATTAGAGGGGTATTCCCGCTTGGATCTTCTATATCAACCTTTGCTTTATGAGACATTAAAATTCTAACCATTTCGGGATTGCCAATTTTTACGGCATAAAAAATTGGCGCCAACTTTGATCCGTCAACTTTATCAGGATTATATCCATTCTGGAGAAAGCTTTTTATTTTATTTAATTCACCAGATCTAACCGCAGACCAGTAAACCAGTTCAGGAAATACATCGCTCTCGAGAGCTTTAACGCTACAAGGGAGTAGTAAGAATAAGCTACAAAGAAATATTTTAGCTTTTTTCATTTTTTCTCTCAGAAATTTTATTTCTGCTATTATTATATAAACTAATGAAACAATGAATTGAATAATAATTAATAATGGTTAAACCGAAATTAAATTTACAGAAATTTATGAGAGGGACAGTTTGGCTGGTGGGAACAGGTCCAGGAGATCCTGGTTTAATCACGTTATATACTCTTCACGCGATACGACAGGCTGATGTAATTATTTACGATGCATTAGTAAATTCCGAAATCTTAAAAATGGCAAAAAAGAAAGCAAAGCTTGTTTTTGCCGGTAAACGAGGTGGGAAACCATCTTTTAAACAAAAGGATATATCTAATAGAATTGTTGGATATGCTAAGAAAAAATTACGTGTCCTTCGTCTAAAGTCTGGAGATCCGTTTGTGTTTGGAAGAGGAGCAGAGGAGGCATTAAAGCTGATCAAAGAAAAAATACCATTCAGAATTGTTCCTGGAATAACTGCTGGAATTGGGGGGATTGCATACGCAGGAATACCTGCTACGTATAGGAATAATAATCACTCTATTACTTTAATAACTGGACATAGATCCTTAAGTAAATCCAATAGATCTATTAACTGGAAAGCTCTCTCGAAAAGCACTGAGATGTTAGTTTTTTATATGGTGTTAGGAAATCTTGGTTATATATCTAAAGCCTTAATCAAAGCCGGACGAAAGAAAAATGAATCTGTGGCACTAATTTCTTCAGCTACAACAGCAAAACAAAAAACTGTGATAACCACTTTAGAAAATTGCAGTAATTTATCTAAAAAATACAATCTAAAAACACCTACAATGTTAGTAGTTGGTAAAAATGTCAGTCTTAGAAAAAAACTCAAGTGGGTTGAATGAAAAGAAAAATTATATACTTGTTGATCTTTGTTGTTTCAACATATTTTGCATGGAGCTTCACAAAAAGTAAAATTTCCCAGCCAACAATAGGAGGGAATTTTAACCTAGTTAACCAATTTGAAGAGCAANTATCATTAGATAATTTCAAAGATGATTATTTACTAATCTACTTCGGCTATACCTTCTGCCCAGACGTGTGTCCGCTGTCAGTTAATGAGATGCTCCTAACAAAAAAGCTCCTGAGGAAGGTGGGTAAAAAAATAACCCCTATTTTTATCACTGTCGACCCCGAGAGAGATAATGTAGAAAATATAAAATCATTTGCAGAGAAATTTGATAATGAAATTGTTTGCCTGACCGGTAGTGAAAAAGAAATTTCCAGAACTACGAAAAAATTTCGTATATATGTTAAAAAAGCTGAAGACGCTTACGAAAATAATCAATATCTTGTTGATCACACTTCAATTTTTTACATATTTGACACGAATGGAAANTTTCTAAAACACTTCTCTCATGGATCAAGCTCAGAAGAAATGTATNAATATCTAAAAAATGAAATTTAAATATCTATATATCAAGATTTGCCACCTTAAGCGCATTCTTTTGTATAAACGCTCTCCTTTGCTCCACTGACTCACCCATCAACTTATTGAAAACATCCTTCACTTCAGTTCCATCGCTGATTTTAACTTGTTGAAGGGTTCTTGATTCGGGATCTAAAGTTGTTTCCCATAGTTGATCTGGATTCATTTCACCTAAACCTTTATAACGCTGAGTCGCGATACCTCTCTTTCCTATCATAAAAATGTAATTTACAAGATCAGAAGGTGAAGTGATAACATTCTCAGCCCCTTCAGAAACCAAATAGGAATGTAATAAATATACTTCTCTCAATTCCTGTCGCATTTTCTTTTCATTTAGGGCTATAGCTTCCTGNCCTTGTAACAAATCTCGCGAAATTATATATTTTTCTGGAACCCCTCGCAAAACACGAGAAAATATCATACCCACGTTTGGATCGTAAGTACCTTTCCAACCTCTATCATGAATCTCCGACATTGCGTCGAGTCTTTTTGCAATATANGCGGAGGCTTCTCCTGATTGCTTTGGATCATTAAAAAATTCATCATTTAAAGCGCCTGCTATTGCCGCCTGTTCTGCAACCGCTAAATTACCTATTCTTCGCCCAAAAGGAACCAACGATTGCTTTGCGATGCATGCTCTAGAAATTAATTCCTTTAAATCTTCTCCCTTCCTTTCACTATTATCTTTCAACCTTAATGTCGTTTTTTCCAAAGCTAGATCAATCAAATAATCCTCTAATGCGTTTTCGTTTTTTAAATAAATTTGAGAACTTCCGCTTTTCACTCTGTAAAGTGGTGGTTGAGCTATATATAAATATCCACCTTCAATTACTTTTAACATTTGACGAAAAAAGAACGTCAAGAGNAGAGTCCTAATATGACTTCCATCGACATCAGCATCGGTCATAATTATAATTTTATGATATCTAATTTTCTCAAGATTAAATTCATCACCTATTCCTGCNCCAATAGCGGCAAAAAGCGCCAATATTTCTTCAGAANCAAGCACCCTGGCATCACGTGCCCTCCAAACATTCAATATCTTTCCTTTTAAAGGTAAAATAGCCTGTCTACCACGATCTCTTCCCTGCTTTGCAGAACCTCCGGCAGAATCTCCCTCAACAATAAATAACTCACTTAATGCAGGATCTTTTTCCTGACAATCTGCAAGCTTTCCTGGCAAAGAAGAGGCATCAAGAGCTCCTTTTCTCCTTGTAAGATCCCTAGCTGCTCTAGCTGCTTCACGTGCATTTGCAGCCTCAATAACTTTTCCAATAACTAACTTTCTGTCCAACGGATGCTCTTCAAACCATTGGCCTAGCTTATCAGCAACAATAGTTTCGACTACCTGCCTTACTTCAGAAGATACAAGCTTATCTTTTGTTTGGGATGAAAATTTCGGATCTGGCATTTTAACTGACAAAATGCAAGTAAGACCTTCTCGTGCATCTTCTCCAGTTAATGTAACTTTCTCATTTTTCATTAGNCCGCTCTGTATGGNATATTTATTTACAACCCTTGTTAAGCTAGCTCTAAAGCCCGCAAGATGAGTACCTCCATCAGACTGAGGAATATTATTTGTGAAACAAAGTGTCGTTTCGTCAAAATCTGCAGTCCACTCGAGNGCAATCTCAATAATTATGTCTCCAGCATTTCCCTGTATTTGAATCAACATTGCATCGTTTGCCTTAGAGCTTCTTTCTTTATTTTCCGGTAAATTCTCTTGTGAAAGATCTTTCTTTGCGTTTAGTTTCTTTTTTCCTTTATTCAAAAAAGCAATAAATTCTTGCAAACCACCAAGATAATTAAATTTTGCAACTTTCTCCTCGACACTTCTTTTATCGGATAAAAGAATAGTTATCCCAGAATTCAGAAATGCCAATTCTCTGAAGCGATGTTCTAGAATAGAAAAATCAAATTTAATTTCCGAAAAAACATTCAATGAGGCAAAAAAAGTTACCTCAGTTCCAGTTTTTTTATCACAATCTTGGGTTTCTTTTAAAACNCCCTTGGGAATGCCATTTTGAAACTCAATAAAGTGTTCTTTTCCATCTCTCCAAATCGTTAGTTTTAATATTTCNGAAAGAGCATTAACAACCGAAACACCAACACCATGAAGACCTCCTGAAACTTTATAAGAATTCTGGTCAAATTTTCCACCAGCATGAAGATGAGTCATAATAACTTCAGCAGCAGATTTTTTTTCTCCTGAATGTATATCAACTGGTATGCCGCGACCGTTATCACTAACTGTAACTGAATTATCCGGATTCAATGTTACCAAAATTTGATCACAATNACCCGCCAATGCCTCATCTATTGCATTGTCAACAACTTCATAGACCATATGATGGAGTCCAGAGCCATCATCAGTATCTCCTATGTACATGCCCGGACGCTTTCGCACGGCCTCCAAGCCCTTCAATACTTTGATTGACTCTGCGCCATATTTTTCAGGTTTTGATTTTTTTATATCCATCTAAATAAAAGATAAAAAATTAAATACGCATAGGCATAATAACGTAGATACAACTAGCATCCTGCTCACCTCTAATCAGAGTTGGAGATGATGGAGTCTCTAGCTCTAATCGAATGTTCTCTTCATTTATATTATTGGTAATATCTAATAAGTATCTTGCATTAAAACTTATCTTGATTGGCTCAGAATCATAGTTCACAGCCAATTGTTCTACGGCAGATCCTGAATCAGGGCTAGAAGCTGAAACTGCAAGCATTTTTTTCTCAAGTGAAATTTTAATAGCTTGGGATCGTTCAGTAGATACAGTCGAAATTCTGTCAACAATTTCGCTAAATGATTTTCTATTAACAATAAGTATGTTCTTATTACCCTCAGGTATTACCTTGGAGTAGTCAGGGAAATGTCCATCTACTAATTTTGAAGAAAATGTCAAAGCTTCCAAAGAAAAACAAATTTTATTTTCATCTAATGATATAGAAACTTCTTTTTCATAGTCCTCAAGCAATTTTCTAATTTCCAATACTGCTTTTCTAGGCAATATAATGCTGGGCATGTTTCCAATTTTATCGATCTTATCTAATTGAATTTTAGCCAACCGATGCCCATCAGTTGCAACAGCAATTAAAGCCTCTTTATCTTTAACGTTTTCCGCATGCAAATAAATTCCATTTAAATAATGTCTAGTCTCTTCAGCAGACATAGCGAATTTCGTTCGATCCAATAATAGACAAAGATCGTTGGATTTTATCAAAAAATTAAAGGGCATTTTTGCGTTATCCATTGTCGGAAATTCCTCCGGCGATATAGAGGGTAATTTAAAATTGGACTTTCCAGATTTAATCTCTATAGGATCTTTCGTGCCAGCTTGCATAATTTCTACCTGGCTTCCTGTAGATAGCTTTCTAATAATATCGTAGAGAGTATGTGCAGAAATCGTAGTTTTCCCGGTATTTAAAACGTCACAATTTAAACTTTGAACCACCTCAATAATCATATCAGTAGCAAAGATCCTTAATTTGTTATCGTTAACATCTAATAAAATATTTGAAAGAATGGGTACAGTATTACGCTTTTCAACCAAGCCTTGAATGTGATTCAAGGCACGCAAAAGCTCATCTCTCTCAACGGTTATTTTCATAATAGGTGGCTCAATAACATTAGATCACAAGAAATATGCAGCTTTATTGTACATGAAAGACAGCTCTGAATCTAATAATTTTCAGGGAAAAAAGTGTAGAAATTATGTGCCAAACATCCTATGAAGAAGCTCTATATCTTCATCAAAACTACTATCAATAGTTCTTAATGATTCAACTTTTTTAACAGCATGAATCACCGTGGTATGATCTCGATTCCCGAATTTTCTACCAATTTCGGGTAAGGATCTTTGTGTTAATTGCTTGCATAGATACATAGCTACCTGTCTAGGCCTAGCTACTGATTGGGCCCGCCTAGCAGAACTCATATCCGTCATCTTAATATTGAAATGTTCAGCAACGCGTTGCTGAATTTGATCTATAGTCACTTTCTTCTCGGTCAATCTTAGAATATCGTGTAAGAGCTCCTTTGCCGTCTCTATGGTTATTAGACCGCCAACAAGAGTAGAGTGCGCAACAAGCCGATTCAGTGCACCCTCTAGCTCACGAACACTTGAAGAAATCTTATGGGCTAAAAATTCCAGTATGTTTAAAGCAATCTTTACATTCATTTTCTCAACCTTTGACTGCAAAATACCCAACCTAAGTTCATATGTAGTCGGATGAATATCAGCGACAAGCCCCCAGCCCAACCTTGATCGCATTCTTTCTTCAATACCCTCTAAATCGTTTGGTGATTTATCAGCAGATATTATAACTTGACGCTTTTGATCAACAAGCGCGTTAAAAGTATGAAAAAATTCTTCCTGCGTCGATTCCTTGCCACTAATAAATTGAACGTCATCAATCATTAAGATATCTACATTTCTAAAATTTTCTTTAAAAGAAACAGTATCCTTATATCGCAAGGCTTTGATAAACTGATACATAAATTTCTCCGCAGACAGGTAAACTATCTTACGATCCGGATTTCTTTTGCGAATCTGCCAAGCAATAGCATGCATCAAGTGTGTCTTTCCTAACCCCACACCGCCATAAAGAAAGAGCGGATTAAATGGAAGTTCGTCAGATTCGGCAACTCTTCTTGCAGCGGCAAAGGCTAGTTCATTAGGCTTTCCAACTATAAAATTTTCAAAAGTAAATTTCGTATTCAAAGGAGCTCCGAGAGCAGTAGATGTCGCAGCATATTCTCCGATTGGCTGAAAATTTTCTCCCGATAAAACTTCTTGTTTTTCTTTCGACGTAGTGCTTGGCTGATTCCGTTCAACAAACACTACAGTAACTTTTTTTACACTCGAATCTTGGTTACTCCATAAAAGCTTAATCTGATCAAGGTAATGAGTTTTAATCCAATCACTAATAAATTTTGTAGGTGCCGTAATTTTTAGTTCGCCATTAACACAATCCATAAACTCCAATGGTTTTAACCAACTTTTGTAGGCCGCATCACCAAACTCGAAACGCAATTTACCTTTAACCGAAGCCCAAACCTTTTCAACATTAATAGATTCGTTTTTCATCCTTGTTTCCATGGTAGTTTAGAAAATTTCCATCCATCTATCATGCCACGATGGCTTTGATCGTCTTGATTTCCTTCAAATCCGCCTGAAACATTATAACAACTCTTAAATCCTTGATTTGTCATTTCAATCGCAGCCATTCTCGATCTTCCTCCAGATCTACAAATAAACATTAACTGATCTTCTTCAGCAACCCCTGAATCACGGAGTTGTTTTACAAAATCTGGATTCTCCTGCATATTTGGAAATAGCTGCCAAGAGATAAACATAATTTCTTTTTGTAAGCTGGATAAATCGGGTATTCCAACAAAAGCCCACTCTGGATCAGTCCTAACATCAATTAATCTTGAGTTCTTAGAATCCTCCAACATCTTCCAAGTCTCAACAGGCGAAACATCGCCAGCGTAATCACTTGATGTCAAATAACCCTCCCCCAGAAAAACTAACTAAAATGAGAACATATATACATATACGTAGTCGAGTCTTTTTTCAACACGATCATAACGAGAACAAATCTTGTTCTCTAACGTTGGCACTTAAGAAGCATTGTCAAATATCGAAAATAGAAAGAAAAATATAATAAATCTAAAAAATAAATAAATTATTTAATCGCCTTAATTTTTGAGGATAACCGGGAAATCTTTCGAGAAGCCGTTCCTCTCTTCACTATTCCATTCTTAACGCCCTTAGATATTTCTGATTGGAGCTTGCTAAAGCTTTCCAATGCTTCTTTCTTTTTCTTTCCAGCTATTAGTGACTCTGTCTTCTTTATGTGTCCTCGAATCTTAGAAACAGATATTTTATTATAACTTGTCTTTCTAGCTGTTTGTCTAATTCTCTTCTTAGCGGATTTCAAATTTGCCATTATAAAATCAAAAACATTAATAAAATTAAATGTAATCTTATAGTCCCATCAGTTTTTAAGATCAATAAATTGATAGAATATTACTACTGATCTTTCGGGCTTAGGAAAAATTTTACCGAGATTAACCCTGATTCTTTAATCTTTTCTATGTGAAGATTAAGTATTTCTTTTTCACGCAAGAAATAATTTTCCTCAAATTGGGACCAGCCTAGCTGAGGAAGCGTTAGATTATAGAATTTTCTTATATCTTGAGCCGAAACGTCAACAATAACGGTAGATTCTACGATTCTTCCATAAGGTGAATCAAAAAAATTCGTTTCAAACTTTCCTTCTTCTAGATCTCGCATTAAAGGAAGATCTTCAAATCCAGGAACAAAGAGGAATTGGCGATCTTCATTTGCCGAAATATTCCTCGAGAAAAAAATAGAGAAAAAGAACAGTAGTATGGTTATAAAAGAAATTCTGACCATTTATAGAGGCACCTTATAATTGACAAGTTGGGCAAAAATAAGTTGATCTGCCTAAAATTTTCAATCTTATAATTTTACTATTTTTGGTGTCTTTTTTAGAGCAAATCTTGCAATCCTCTCCTTCTCTCTTATAGACACTAAATTTGCTTTGAAAATATCCCATTTTTCCATCTACATTTTTATAATTTACCAAAGAAGATCCTCCGCTCTTAATAGCTTTGGTTAAGATTTTTTTTATGGAAGCTGTCAGTTTTTTTGCCTCATGAATACTTATATTAGCAGCATCTCGTTGCGGAGAAATACCTGCATCAAATAATGCCTCACATGCATATATATTTCCTATACCAACGATTTTATTTTGGTTCATAAGAGTAGACTTCACAAGAGAATGTGTATCCTTTAGAATATTAAAAAGGGCTTCTCCATTAAACTGATCATCTAAGGGCTCTAAACCAAGATGATGTAAAAGCCTGTGGCAAGAAATTTTTTCCTTTCTAACTATAATAAAACAACCAAATTTTCTAGGGTCATTGAAAGCCAAAACTTTTTTTTTCCTTTTAAGATTTTCTAATGTAAAAAGAATATGATCATGTTTTTTTCTTTGCGAGCATAAGTCTGAGATACTGAAACTACCTGACATGCCCATGTGAAACAACAAAACAAAATTACCGCTAAGGAAAAACAAAATATATTTTCCCCTTCTAATAATAGATTGAATCCTATTATTTAAAATTTCTTTGATATAGCGAGTTTGAATTTTATAGCGTAATTTTTTTGTTTTTACTCCCACGTCCTTTATAATGGATCCCCTAACATTGCTTTTGAGACTATTGCATATTGTTTCAACTTCGGGTAATTCGGGCATAACGGATTAAGATATAATATATTTTTTATTATTTTAAAAAAATATAGTTCATGAAAGACAGTAATGGAAAGTAAAAATTCAAAGCAAGAAAGCATAAATCATATTTTTTCCAACATTTCTGGAAAATATGATCTCATGAATGACCTTATGACTTTTGGTCTTCAAAGAACGTGGAAACAAATTATGATAAATAATATTGTGCCCAGAAAGAACTTCCATCTTCTCGATATGGCTTGCGGTACCGGTGATATTAGTTTTTCGTTCTTTGAAAGAAATAAAAAAATATTACACAATTCTAAACTTACTTTGTGTGACATAAATATTGACATGTTAAGGATGGCAAGAAGAAGAAAATTTGACGATAATATCTTCGATTGGATATGTGCTAACGCAGAAAATATACCAATTGAAACCGATCTAGTGGATGCCTATACAATTTCTTTTGGTTTAAGAAATGTAACAAACGTCGATGCTGCCCTTCAAGAAGCATACAGAGTAATAAAGCCCGGGGGGAAATTTTTATGTTTGGAATTTGGAAAGGTAGATTCTGAGTTACTAGGGAAATTATATTCAATCTATTCTAAAAAATTTATTCCAACACTTGGTAAATTAGTTACCGGAAATAGGGGCGCATATGAATACCTAATTAATAGTATCAATGAATTTCCTCATCAAACAACTTTATTTAAAAAAATAAAAAAATGTGGATTCAAAAAGGGAAATTTTATAAATCTTTTTTCTGGAATTGTTGTACTTTACTACGCCTGGAAGATCTAGAATGTATAAAGAGATTCAAAACATATTTAAACTGTTTAGGATAATAAATGCACTCGCAGTGTTTGATGCGATATTCTCTATCAAAAATATTAAGTTATCTCCTATTGTATTGCTTTACGCAAAAATAATTATTTTTTTCTCATCAAAAAAACATAGCCATCTAACCCCTGGAGAAAGACTTTGTCGCTCCCTAATTAAACTTGGCCCCAGTTTTATAAAACTAGGCCAATCTTTAGCAACTAGATCAGATCTAATCGGAGATAGGATGGCTTACGATCTTTCGCAACTTCAGGATAAATTGCTTCCTTTTGATTTCCGGCAGGTGAAGAAAACAATAGAAAATGAACTAAAAATGCCGATAAAGAAGATTTTTAAGGACTTCCAAGAAAAACCTTCTGCCGCTGCATCAATAGCACAGGTTCACTTCGCAAAAACTACCCAAGGAAAAAAAGTGGCTGTGAAAATATTACGCCCTAAAATTGAAGATGCCTTTGAAGTAGATATAAAATTCTTTTATTGGTTAGTAAACTTAATAGAAACAATAAAACCGAACATAAGAAAATTAAACTTGAAACAAATTGTAGAAACTTTTGCTCAAACCGTAAAAATAGAAATGGATCTCAGATTAGAGGCGGCGGCGGCGGCAGAATTAAAAGAAAATTTTAGCGATCATGATTATTTTTATGTTCCAGAAATTGACTGGGAAAGAACTTCAAAAAGAGTCCTAACTCTAGAGAGAATCAATGGGATTAAGATAAATAGTCGAAAAGCTCTTCTAAAGGCTAATAAAAACCCAGATGAAGTTTTAAAAAAATGCACTACGGCTTTATTCAAACAAATATTTGAGGATGGGTTCTTTCACGCAGACGTACATCCAGGAAATCAATTCTTGGATAAAAAAGGACGTATAGCAGTAATAGATTTTGGCATAATGGGAAGGGTTGATTTTAAAACACGAAATTTTTTAGCTGAAATACTATTNGGCTTTCTAAACGGCGACTATACAAGAGTCGCGAAAATACATTTTCGCGCAGGCTATGTTTCTAAAAAACAATCTGAAGAACTATTCGCACAAGCCTGTCGGGCGGTAGGGGAGCCGATTCTAAAAAAACCAGCAAGTGAAATTTCAATAGCNCAATTAATTTCAAGACTATTAAAAATGGCAGGAGATTTTGAAATGGAGNCACAACCACAACTTTTTTTACTGCAAAAAACGATGCTGGTATCCGAAGGTCTGGGTCGTGAATTAAATCCAAAAATCAATATATGGGAACTAACTAGACCTTTAATGGAGGAGTGGTTGCAAAAAAACAAAAATCCAAGAAAAAAAATTGANAAAACAGTTAATGACATAANATTTGCTTTNGNTCATTTCCCAGAATTAATNGAGAAATTGGAGGCTCTAACNTCTCAATTAAAAAAAGAACATTCCTAAAAAATATTTTATTTAAGACTACTCAACAAGATGAATTAATTTAATCCTTTAAATTAGACACTCAAGCTATTAGATTAGTACAAACCAAATATGTAGTTTTAGGATATATAACAAATTGTTAAAGAAGAAAAACGTTTTACTCATTATCTCTGGGAGTGTGGCCGCTCAAAAATGCCTTCAATTAATAAAAAAATTTAAAAAATTGGGGGCTGCAATAGATTGCATAGTTACCCCTAATGCGCAAAAATTTATAGATACCTCGGCTATTAGTAAAATTACTGGAAAAAGGGTTTTTACTGATCTTTTCTATAAAGAAGACTCAAACGATATGTCTCATATAAATCTCTCAAGACGTGCACATGTTTTATTAATAGCGCCAGCAAGTGCAAATTTAATTGCAAAAATGGCTCATGGGCTTGCTGATGATTTAGCAACAACAACACTACTTGCTTCCAATAAAAAAATTTTTTTAGCACCTGCGATGAATCTTTANATGTGGAAGAANCCGATGACTCAAAAAAATATTCAAATATTGAAAGAATCGGGAATTAAAATAATTGGACCAACCTCTGGAAAGTTAGCGTGNGGAGAGGCTGGTGAGGGACGAATGGAAGAAATTACCCATATTTTTAAAGAAACTTGTNACTTTTTNATAAATTCAACTTCTTTAAAAAACATATCAGCAATTGTCACCAGCGGACCCACAATAGAGCCAATTGATCCTATCAGGTATATAAGCAANAGATCTTCNGGAAAACAAGGTCATGCTATTGCTCAAAGCCTTTCAAACCTAGGAGCAAAAACTACTTTGATTAGCGGTCCTACGAATCTTCCTGATCCAGANGGCGTGAATACCATACATGTAGANACTGCTCTACAAATGTACAANCAATGTANAAAAGGGTTACCTGCC
Organism: Rickettsiales bacterium; assembly: GCA_002712065.1. Taxonomy (GTDB): domain Bacteria; phylum Pseudomonadota; class Alphaproteobacteria; order UBA8558; family UBA8558; genus UBA8558. Next base: position 25,304 of record PARU01000014.1, read on the forward strand.
GATGTAGCTATCTGCAATGCCGCAGTATCTGACTGGCGAGTTAAGCAAAATTNTAGATCGAAAGTTAAAAAAGAAATGATAAGAAAAAAATTAGAAGATTTTTCTATTAGATTAACTGAAAATCCTGATATTTTACATTATNTTTCCAACGCAAAGAATCGNAGACCTAGATTAGTAATTGGTTTTGCTGCAGAAACCAACAATCTGATTCGAAATGCACGAAAAAAGTTAGCTACAAAAAATTGTGATTGGATTTTAGCTAATAAAATAGACGCAAAAAATGGAATTATTGGCGGAGAAAATAATTCTATTAAATTTATAGATAAAAATTGTTCTGAAACCTGGCCAATGATGACAAAAAAGGAAATTGCTCAGAAATTAGCTGATAAAATTTCGGGCTATTTTAATCATTAGTAAATGAGNTTATTACAAATGGTACCTCTCAAAATTATGATAAATAGGTTATCTCATGGAAAAGGATTATCCGCACCTAAATATTTAACTAAAAAAAGTGCGGGCATGGATTTATCGGCAGCCATAGTTAAAAAAATTATTATCAAATCTGGAGAATATAGTTTAATTCCCACCGGATTCTCAATAGCAATACCACAGGGCTTTGAAGGACAAATTAGACCACGATCAGGATTGGCTCTTAAATTTGGCGTTAGTGTTCTGAATTCACCAGGCACTATTGATGCCGATTACAGAGGTGAAATTAAGGTTATTCTTGTTAATCANAATAAAAAANAATTTANAGTAAAGAGAGGCATGAGAATTGCTCAGTTAGTAATTACCCCAAGCATTCAGGCAATCTGGGAAATTACAAANAAATTACCAAAGACAGTCAGAGGAAAACTGGGTTTTGGATCTACNGGTAACTAAAAAATTGATATAAATAAATATGTTCAANCTTCCTAAAAAAATGTTATTTGCAATAGAGGCGGTTATTGATATTGCCTATAATGCCGGAGGCATGCCTGTACAAAACAACGAGATCACTCAAAGACAAGGGATTCCNAAAAGATATTTAGAACAAGTGTTGCAAAAGCTAGTGAGATCAGAGCTGCTTATTAGTATTCGAGGCCCGGGTGGNGGNTATAAATTAGCCAGAGAAAGAAGAAGAATTACTCTTGGAGATATTTGCAGAGTTGTAAAATCACCAAATCTAGAAAAATATCAGACAAAGGCGGGAACTGGATCACAAATTGATCAAAAAATTATAGAACCGTTATGGGAAGAATTACAGACAGACTTGATGAAAAAACTAGACACCATCACCATAGAAGATATTTGTATGAAATCTCGGGAACAAAACATAGAAAGCAAAATAGAGGACAATATTGACTTTTCAATTTAGACTTAAGCGGGATTAATCAAAAATGAAGGAAGCTGTTCTAGNGTTTCGTGGAAAAATATATGAGGGACTGTCTGAAACTATAGGCTCTACACCCTTGGTTCGCCTAAAAGCACTGAAGTCAAATTTNAAAACTAAAGCCGACATTATTGGAAAATTAGAATTTTTTAATCCACTTGGTTCTGTAAAAGATAGGATTGGTATTTCCATGATTGAAGAGGCAGAAGCCAAGGGAAATATAAATAAGGAAACTGTTTTTATAGAACCAACCTCAGGAAATACTGGAATTGCACTTGCGTTTATTTGCGCACAAAAAGGTTATAAATTGATCTTAACCATGCCCGAAAGCATGTCCATTGAGAGAAGAAAAATGTTACGACTTCTTGGGGCAAAAATTGAATTAACTAGTCCTGATATGGGAATGAAAGGCGCCATAAAAAGAGCCCAAGAATTAAAAGAAAAGATTCCAAACTCTATCATACTCCAACAATTCGAAAATATGGCAAATGTTAAAATTCATATGGAAACAACAGCTGAAGAAATTTGGAAAGATACCGACGGAAAGGTTGATTATATAGTAAGTGGGGTTGGAACAGGAGGAACTATTACTGGGGTAGGAGAAAAATTGAAAAAAAGAAAACCAAGTATAAAAATGATAGCGGTTGAACCAGAGGATAGCCCTGTTCTATCTAGAGGCCTTCCAGGATCTCATAAAATACAAGGAATAGGAGCTGGGTTTATTCCTAAAATATTAAACAAAAACATCATCGATGAGATCGTGTGTATTAGCAATGAAACTGCATTCAATATAGCAAAAAAAACAGCTGTACTAGAGGGAATCCCTGTCGGGATATCTTCAGGTGCGGCGATAGCCGCGGCTCTTGAAATAGGTAGTAGAGAAAATATGGATAATAAAATGATAGTAGTTATTATTCCCTCTTTTGCAGAAAGATATTTATCTACTGAATTATTTAATCAATTATAAAATTGAAAATTAGTAAAAAAATTATCCTGAATAAGTTGGATGATAGCCAAATTCAGAGGTACTCAAGAAACATTACCCTTAAAGAAATTGGCAACAAGGGTCAGATCAAATTATTAAATTCAAAGGTTTTAATAGTAGGAGCAGGTGGTCTAGGATCGCCTCTAATGCTTTATCTAACAGCGGCAGGTGTAGGAACAATCGGACTAATAGATAATGAAAAAGTAGATTTATCTAATTTAAATAGACAGATAATTCATAAAACTTCCAGCATAGGAAGAAACAAAGTTAAAAGTGCAATCGATTCAGCGTCGGCAATAAANCCCGGAATTAGATTCCTCCCCTACNCTAAGAAACTCACAAAATCTAANGCCATATCCGTAATAAGCAAATATGATATAGTCGCCGATGGATCTGATAATTTTTATACTAGGTACTTAATTAATGATTCATGCTATTTTTTAAAAAAAACCCTAGTTTCTGCAGCAATACTCGCTTTTGACGCACAAATTTTCACATTTAAGCCAAAAGGACCATGCTATAGGTGCATATTTTCGGCCCCTCCCAAAGAAGATCTTATTCCTAGCTGTGTAGAAGGAGGGGTATTAGGATCAATTGCTGGGGTCGCTGGAACGATACAGGCAACAGAAGTCGTAAAAGAATTACTAGGTATAGGGAAGGGTCTATCAAGTAGTTTAATGATTTTTGATGGACTGAATCAAGAATTTACAAAGATTAAGATCAAAAATGATCCAAAATGTGAATTATGCGGGAAAAACCCAAAAATAAAGAAAATTTAGTTAGCAGCNAAATCTTTAGCTAAAGCCAGTCTACTCTCCTTCTCTAAAATGTTTGAATAATTATAATTCGGATGTGTAATAGATATTTTTATTTCTTCTTCGTCTTTTAAAAATTTAGAAATATGATCCCCACTAAAAGAAAAACGCAAAAAGTGAACAGATGAAGCCTTTCCTGCGGAGTTTGTTCGTTCTATATCTTTCTCGGCAACACCCTTAATTTTTTGATCGCCAATGATGATGGAAAAAGTATCTTCAACACCACCTAATTTACCCAAAAACTCTTTTCTCCTAACTTCATCTGCAATTTCGAACATAACAGTAGCGATTAGTTCGTNACCGTTCGGTATTAGTGGATTATAGGCCATTAATTCNTCAGCAATTTGCTGATCCCCACCTTTTTCGATATAAAGCATTTCCTGAATCTGGTGCAACATGGTCTCATAGCTCTCGAAATAAAAAGTCGCATCGGGNCCAATAGAAATTCTTCTATATTTTTTTATTTCTCTGATAATCTTAAGCCTCTCTTTTCTAATTTTAGAATATTCTCCAAGAGACAATAAATCATTCGATTCAATTTTTCTTAGATTCTTNGGCATTTTATCACCTATCTTTTNGTTTATGAATATGACTTAGACAAAAGTTCAATCGGATGGAATGAATGTTTTGGTGCAGAACCTTCACTTTGACTGCTTTCTAAACCTTGAGCAATATGAGATCCAGCAAGTGGACACTCAGATGAAATAAATTCCGATTGGTTGTTTTCTATTTTTTTAACAACAGGCTGNCCGATTTTCGTCGCTAATTCAAAATTATCTTTCATAACCCCCCAAGATCCTCCATGGCCGGAGCACCTTTCTATAACATCAATCTGAGTTTCCGGAATATTACGTAACATTTCAGCAGCTTTTTGACCCATATTTTGTGCCCTAGAATGACAAGAAATATGCAAAGTAATACCACCATCAAGCGGCTTAAGTCCGCTTAACAAACCTTCGTTTTTGGAAAGATCAACCATATATTCGCATATATCAAAAGTCGATTCTGATAATCTTTTTACATTTGCATCGTTGGGGAGTATTAATGGCCANTCAGATTTCATCATTAACGAACACGAAGGAACGAAAGAAACAACGCGAAATCCTTTATCCAACCACGGCAATAAATCAAGAGATGTTTTTCTTGCGTATTTAGCTACAGCCTCAATATCACCNGATTCTAGTTGTGGCATTCCACAACACGATGGATAGACCGTAGATGTGCTAACGCCATTAAGTGCCAGCACCTTTTCAGCAGACAAGCCTATATCTGGNCTATTGTAATTTACAAAGCAAGTAGGGAAAATAACAACTTTTCTTCCGTAGNCAGGAGCATTCTGATTTATAATCGGTTTATTTTTCTTAATTTGCTTTTCAAAAGTCTTCTTTGCAAATTTAGGTAATTCTGCATCCCTGTGAATACCTAAAACTTTCTCCATCGGCACTCTAGTGAGAGTATTTTTTCTATTATTTACAAAATTAGCTACGGACGAAACAGAACACCCTATTTTACCATTCCGATCGGTTTTGGTTATAATCTTACTTCCTAAACTATTTTTATTCTTTTTAAAGTCCGCTACTCGATGACGTAACATCAAATGAGGAAAATCAATGTTAAACTCATGGGGCGGAACATAAGGGCATTTGGTCATGAAGCACATATCACATAATGTACAAGCATCAACGACAGAGGAAAAATCATCCGTCTTTACAGAATCTAGCTCTCCACTCTCGGATTGATCTATCAGATCAAATAGTCTTGGAAAGCTGTCGCAGAGATTAAAACAACGCCGACAGCCATGACAAACATCAAAAATACGTCGTGTCTCTTTTTCAATAGAATCATCGTCCGTAAATTCGGAATCTTGCCAATCAATAGGCAAGCGCTTTGGAGCACCTGTAGANCTCTCAGACAAGTGGTCCTCGGAATAAATTATTAAATATCAAGAAAAACCCAAACAGTNTAATTATTTTGGCATGTCGTCGAGAGCTTTTGTAAAACGNCCGGCGTGAGATTTTTCCGCTTTTGCTAAAGTTTCAAACCAATCTGCAATTTCATCAAAACCCTCATCNCGTGCAACTTTTGACATNCCNGGGTACATGTCCGTATATTCATGCGTTTCACCAGCTATAGCTGCTTTTAAATTTAGATCTGTGGCTCCAATAGGCTCTCCAGTAGCTGGGTCTCCAACAGACTCTAAAAACTCTAAATGACCATGGGCATGACCAGTTTCTCCTTCAGCTGTAGATCTAAAAACCGCAGCAACATCGTTATGACCTTCTACATCAGCCTTTTGGGCAAAATATAAATATCGTCTATTTGCTTGAGATTCTCCAGCAAAAGCAGCTTTCAAGTTATCTTCTGTTTTACTTCCTTTTAGTTCCATTTTTCCTATCCTCAAAAAATTTATTAAAAAAAACTAGCCGTAATCAGCCTGAGTATAAAAGCCGAACAGTAAATGTCAATAGTTTTTATTCCTTCAAAATAATACTATAANATATTGATATATAACTATTTTTTATTTTTAATTTTAACTAAAACTTCCACATCATTTATTTCCATTCCTTTTGGAGGTTTTGGTAATGTTTTTATTTCAATTCCTTCATAAGGAATATCTTTTAAAAGTTTACCTTTCTCAAAGAGAAAATGATGATGTGGTTTAGTGTTAGTATCGTAATAACTCTTTCCAGAACCTATAGATAATTCCCTGATCATTTTGTAATGCCTNAATTGTTTCAAAGTATTATAAATCGTAGCCAAAGATATGCTCGCATTTAGGATTCTAGCTTCCTTATAAACGTCATCAATAGTGAAGTGGTGATCACCTTTAGAAAAAATAATTTTTCCAATAATCAAGCGCTGCTTGGTTGGTCGTAAATTAAAACTTTTAAGTTTTTTTATAATTGATGCATAAGGACGCAATTATCTACCCACCCAAAAAAGCTTTATTCTAATCATTTATAATTATAACAAAAAATATTTTAAAATAAAAAGTTCTTCTAAGAACTCTAATCTCCTGTAAGAATTCGTTTTACTAGNTGCTTGACCGTAGGAATAAAATTATTTTTATAAAATGGATCTTCNGAAAACTTATATACTGCATGCCCCGCAAACATAAGCTCTTCTGTAAGATCTTTACAGTCATGGGTAATAGATTGAAGTGTTTTTTGTATACAAAAAGATCGTGGATCAGCTTTTTTGCCCGTAGTGTGAGGTTCATTCTGTGACCAATTGCTGAATTTACATGCAGACAAGCANCCCATACAATTTATTTGATCTGTTCTAATAGATTTAGCCTTTGCAGGATCTACAAAAATTAATGTTGATTCAGGAGTAGCCATTGCCTCTGTGAAACCCGCTTTGACCCACTCATCTGCTATTTTTTTATCNGCTGCAGTAATAAAAAAGACTTTTCTATTACTTCGATTCTCAAATGGAACATTATGTTCTCCGATTAAATCTTGTGTATAGGCAATCTGCCTATCTGAACGTCCCTCTAGCTCTTTAATAAAATTATTCCTAACAGCCGAAGAATAGAATCCTGTAGGACTGAACCTATGTAGAGTTACATCTCCTTTTTTAAGAGTNCNAAGTATTTTTTTCCACGCATTTGAAATTGGGCTTTCTTTTGTAAGTAAAGTCCTAGTGCCAAATTGAAACGCCACAGGTGAGATTTTAGGATCACTAATCCACTCTTCCCAATCCCTTAAATACCAAACACCCCCAGCAATTACGATAGGTACATCATTCAGCTTAAATGCGTTCATAGTCTCTCTCAGTTGCTTAATACGTGGATAGGGATCTTCTGGTTTTTTTGGATCTTCGCTATTAGACAATCCATTATGACCACCAGCTCTCCAAGGATCTTCGTAAACAACAGCTCCTAAAAAATCTCTAAATTTATGATAAGCCCTCTTCCATAAAGCATTGAAAGCACGACTTGAGGAAATAATTGGATAGTAATAAACACCAAACTTAGAGCAAATTTCAGAAAGCTTATATGGCATACCGGCGCCACAAGTTACACCATGTATAAGTCCTTTTGCTTTTTCTAATACTTTTGTCAAGATTTCCTGTGCAGCGGCCATTTCCCACAGAATATTCATATGTATTCTGCCTTCTCCATTAGAGGTCTCATAAGCTTTTTNCGCTTGATATACAGAGCCANTAACGGCGTAATCAATGAGCTCCCTATGACGCTCGTTTCTCGTTTTTCCTTTATATATCTGAGAAATGAAATTTCCATCTTCATCATAAGAATCCGCGTTGACTCCTGAAAATGTACCAATTCCTCCGGTCGCAGCCCATGCTCCAGCACTTTCACCATTGGTTATAGAAATACCTTTACCTCCTTCAAATAAAGGTAACACTCCTTTTCCTGAAATTTTTAAAAGATCTAGTTTCCTCAATTTACATCACTCGTATCGTTATCCTTAAGTCTCTCTATCTTTAAACTGCCTGATCTATCTTCTTCATTGTTAGTTTAATCTTACCAGATCTGTCTATATCCAATACCTTAACTTTAACAGCATCTCCCTCATTAACAACATCTGTTGTCTGTTTAACATGCCCATCAGTTAATTCACTGATATGTACTAAACCATCCTTTTTTCCTAACAAGTTTACAAATGCTCCGAATTCTACACATTTAACTACCTTGCCGTCATAGATCTTCCCAACTTCGGGATCTTCGATAATATTCTTGATCATTTTAACTGCCTGATCTACAGACTTGGAATCAGTGCCAGCGCATTTAACAATGCCCTGNTCATCAATATCGATCTTGGTATTTGTTGTCTCACAGAGCTCGCGGATAACCTTGCCCCCGGTACCTATAATTTCCCTTATTTTCTCTTTAGGAACTTCAAAGGTTTCAATTTTTGGAGCATGGTCTCTAACTTTTTCTCGACATTCTTTTATTGCCTTCGACATTTCTCCCAAAATTTTAATACGACCTTCCTTTGCCTGAGATAAAGATTCCTTCATAATCTCTTCTGTAATTCCAGTAATCTTAATATCCATTTGCAGTGCCGTGATGCCATCTTTAGTTCCAGCCACTTTGAAATCCATATCACCAAGATGATCTTCGTCACCCAAAATATCTGAAAGTATGGCGTGTTTTTTTTCTTCTTTGATTAAGCCCATCGCTATACCCGCAACAGGTTTCTTAAGAGGAATACCCGCATCCATAAGAGACATTGAGGCACCACAAACAGTTGCCATTGAAGAAGATCCGTTAGATTCGGTAATCTCTGAAACTACTCTTATAGTATAAGGACACTCGTCCCCCTTCGGCATAAGAGGATGGATGGATCTCCAAGCCAGTTTTCCGTGACCAACTTCTCTTCTTCCGGTAAAGCCAACTCTTCCAACCTCACCTACTGAATATGGAGGAAAATTATAATGTAACATAAAATTTTCACGATATTCCTCAGCTAAACCATCAATAATTTGCTCATCTTGGCCCGTGCCTAAAGTAGTAACGACTATTGCTTGTGTTTCGCCGCGTGTAAAAAGAGCGCTACCATGGACTCTTGGGAAGATTCCTACATCACATTGAATAGGTCGAATAGATGAAGTGTCTCTTCCATCAATCCTATCTCCCTTCGTAAGTATCATACTTCTAACTATTTTTTTCTCCATTTTTTTAAGAAGATCATTTACTAATGGCACTTGTGAATCGTCTTCTTTTGTCAATTTCTCTAAAACTTGTTTCTTAATTTCCTCTATTTTTTCATGTCTGCTTTTCTTATTTTTCTCTTGATAAGCCTTTTCTAAATCTTTAACAGACATCGAGGTGATTTCTTTTTCTAATTTCTCTAAATTATCTGGTTCCGGGGGAAGTTCTACAGGATCCTTTGCACATTCTTCTGCTAAATTTACTATCATTTCTATAACAGGCTTTGATTGAGCATGACCAAACATAACGGCCTCTAGCATTTTTTCTTCACTAAGCTCATTAGCTTCTGATTCAACCATCAAAATTCCGCCATCAGTTCCAGCAACCATTAAATCAAGATCCGAATTCTTCATTTCCTCGATTGTTGGATTCAAAACAAATTTTCCATCAATCGAACCTACTCTTCCTCCAGCAATTGGACCCAAAAATGGCAAACCAGAGATAGTGAGAGCAGCAGAAGCACCAATAAGTGCAACAACATCAGAGGAATTCTCTAAATCATGACTCACAACATTACACAGAACTTGGGTTTCGGATTGATAGGATGAATGAAAAAGCGGTCTAATAGGACGATCAATTAACCTAGAAACTAAATTCTCGTGTTCCGATGGTCTGCCCTCTCTTTTAAAAAAGCCTCCTGGAATCTTTCCAGCAGCATAATTTCTTTCAGTATAGTGGACAGATAATGGGAAGAAGTCTAATTCAGGGGAAGCTTCTTTAGCACCAACAACCGTACATAAAACAGATGTTTCTCCAAGTGTTGCTAGCACTGCTCCATCCGCTTGTCTTGCTATTTTTCCAGTCTCAAGAGTAAGTTTCTTTCCTGCCCAATCTATTTCCTTTTTTACAATCTCAAACATAACAACTACCTTTTATAATTATTTTCTTATATTTAAATTCTTAATAATGGCTTCGTATCTTGTGCTGTCTTTTTTTCTTAAATAGGCTAACAGTCTTTTTCTTCGTCCAACCATCAACATTAAGCCTCTTTGCGAATGATAATCTTTTTTGTTTTTTGCCAAGTGACTCGTCAAGACACCAATTCTCTTAGTAAGAATCGCTACTTGAACATCAGGTGAACCTGTGTCTTCTTCGTTTATAGCAAATTTTTTAATTATCTCTTTTTTCTTTCCTAATTCCACACTCATAAAAACACCTAAGATTTGAGGTTAAACACACGTATCGGATATAACTTATCATTACTTTTACGAACAAGTGCAATTAAGCGATTATTATAAAAAGTACTGGAGATAAAATTTCTGTTATTCAAAATATTACTACTTATATTAAAATTTAATTGCTTGTTCATTACTTCAATTTCAAGACAACGTCCACTAATAAAATATTCCGCCTGGCTTTTTGTAAGATTAATAGATGGCAAGTGATCTAAGACTTTGTGTGCTGGATACAAAGAGTGTTTCACATCAGCAAGAGAATTTAAATTTCCAAGCTTGATAGAACTTTTTTCTGAAAAAGGACCGACTTGTGTTCTTCTAAGATCTTTCACAAATCCAAAAGTTTTTAACCTTTGAGAAAAGTCTTCTACCAAGCTTCTTATGTAGGTTCCTTTTCCACATTCCACAAAAAACGATGCATGGTTTATATCTATGAGTTTAATTAATTTAAACTTTTTTATTTTAATCTGTCTTTTTGGAAGACTAATATTCTTTTTGAGCCTGGCAAATTCATATGCTCTTTTACCATTAATTTTTATAGATGAAAAAAGGGGTGGTCTTTGGGAGATAGTACCAATAAACTCATTCAATAAATTTAAGATTTCCCGTTTTGATGGTCTTTGTTTTGTTGTTTTAATAATATCTCCCTCCGAATCACCTGTGGTTGTATGTTCACCCCATCGAATGGTAAAAGTATATGATTTCAAACTATCAACAAGGTAAGAAACAGTCTTAGTCGCTTCACCAATAGCAATAGGTAAAACGCCCGTAGCTAATGGATCAAGGGTGCCTGCGTGTCCAGCTTTCTTTACTTGAAAAATTTTTTTCACTTTAGATACCGCACATGCTGAAGACATCCCCGATGGCTTGTCAACGATCAACCAACCATCGTTTAAATTCTGGAAATTTTCTTGATAATGACTATCTTCGTACTTGCTCATTTAAAAACTATTCAGGCTAGGCATTTTTAGATTTAAATGCAAGTGACTTCAACATTGTATTAAGTTTCTTCTTAAAGTCTCTGATTTGTTTCTTTTCAGATACAACTTTCCAAATTATACCAACATAGTATTTAGTACCAATTGCTCTAGGGCACATGGCGTACCCATCTAGTACTTCGCCCTTTTTAATGAGATCTGTAATCAGGTCTTTAACAATAATTACCTGCAATTGGTAGTCGCAAACCAAATGATAACATACAATGTGAGAAGATATTTTTTTAAAAGAGTAAATAGTAGTTAGTGGATTTTTGGACCGTTTTTCTGCTAGTCTGACTAAAGGAGACCACCCTAGCAACCAAATTGTAGAACGAATAAGGTGGAAATGTGGACTCATTTCCAAGGCTATAAATTTTCCAGGTTCTTGTTCGATAAAATCTATGGTAATAGCGCCAAATTTATAAGATATAGAATCCACTATTGCCCTTACATAACCGAAAAGTTTTTGTTTGTCTTGCTCAGCAATGTCTATTGCAGGCTGCACGAGTGCCAAGTTTTGTCGTTTATCTATGTCATCTATAATTCTACTTGTGATTACTAGCGGTATAAAAGAGCCATCTATAACTATTGCATCAACGTTGATTATCCTTTGGTAGTTAAGAACTTGCTGTTCTAGTAAAATATGCCCCCTATTGTAGTTAGAATTTTGAACTGCCTTTAAGATAGCCTTACTGTTGGTTTTTTGGATAAGGAACACACCAGAACTATTATTGCGTGCATCTATTTTCAACACTGAAGGCCCTGCATAATTTGTTAATTTCCAATTAGACAAAAGGTTTTCAGGGTTTGTCCCCTTACAAATCAAGTAGGGGTGAGGTACATTTGCTGTCTTAAAAATATGTTTTGAAAGAATTTTACTGACGAAGTGAGAATATTCCTTTGGTAGTACAGGATCGTCCAATTCTTTATGGATTGCCGCAACAGCCTCGTAGCAAAAGTCAGCTACTCCATAAGCAAAAAGAATATGATATCTTTTCTTTAGATCTTTCGTTAGGGCTACTAGTGACGATACGTCGGTCGCACTTATTCGGTGAAATTCTGTCAGAAATTTTGTATCCGTATCTAAACGCTTGATATCGCATCCAATTACCGCGAAGCCTGCTTGATGCAAGGTCTTGATGCCAAGCATTTGCGGATAGCTACACCCTAAATAGATAACTGCCTCTTTCATTTATTCACAGATCCATAGAGGTCTGTTTGCTAAGCCAGTTTTCAAATGTATAGTTTCACCCGATTTTGTATTTTTATAAACTACGGTATTAGTTTTCGCATCTCGTCGACATTTGTATCGTGGAATGGTATCCATAAAATCTTCAGTATATGTTCCGTAAACCAATCGATCTGGTTTTAAATTTGCAATCATTCCAATTGCCTGAATGCTCCATCCCGAGGCACGTAATATCTCAGAGACGAAATCAACCGATTCCTGAGACGAAAATAGTGCTTTTCCATTTGACATGTTTCCAGTCTGAAAGAAGAGTTTTCGAGATTTTTTTCGCATAGCTGAAAGGCGTTCGATTGCGTAGCTTTTCCAGCCACCGCACTTGGACATAACTTCCTGGTCAAAAATTGATCCGGAATGGTGCAAAACGTTTAATTCAATGAGCAAATCGCTTTCATCCATTTCGTTAATGTCACGCATTTTCACAGAGTGATTTAAGAATGTTACTCTTTCCTCAACACCTATTAGACTTGCAATGATCTCTGCAGATCTGCAATATTGTGCAATGGGTTCATAGCCTTTCACATTCGAATTAAAGCGTTTAGCTATTGAAAGGCAGAAAAAGCCAAGATTACTTCCATATTCGACAATATTGAGACCTTCAAGGTCTAGGTTTTTTGACAGAAATGTAAGCCTAGCGTAGTCTAGTGAAAGTTGGTTAACGGTATATTTATGTGATATATGAGCTCCATAATCGTTAATGAAGCTAGTGGGAAATGTTTGGTAATTGCTAAATCGGCCGTTTATGCTTTCAATTAATTGATTTAATTCCGCAATTTGTTCGGATTTCTTTCGAGTGGTTATACCTCCTCCAGTAAATCCACTTTCCTTTTTTATTTCCTTATTAGTCACGTTTAAATTTTAAATTCTTTATAAATCTTAATGTAATTTCAGAATCTAATACTAAATAATCAGTATTTTTAATTTTTTTTAGAATTCATCTGAATATCTTGCATAACTTCTGGGCGTTTAAGGATGCTGTCTACTTTTCGAAATTTATCAAATGAATTATCAATTCTAAAAATAATTTTGGGAAGAAATTTCAAAGTAATAAACTCAGTGATTTTTTTTCTTACGAAAAAAGATGCATGATTTAGTCCCTTGATTATTTGATCCCGATTCGAACTTCCCATTGGAACAACAAAAGCTACGGCACTCTTCAAGTCATTACTCATCTTAACTTCTGTAACAGTTAAAGTAATATCTTGTAAATTAGGATCTCTCAAAACACCTCTTTCAAAAATCTTTGAAATTGCATGCCTTATTTCCTCACCTACTTTTAATTTTCTAGATTCGTGCATACTAATTTTTTATATATGACGTTCCACTTCTTGTAATTCGTAACATTCTACAATATCGCCAACTTTTATATCTTGATAGCTAGCAATTGATATCCCNCATTCTTGCCCAACTTTAACTTCTTTCACTTCATTTTTAAAATGTTTTAAACTACTAATAGCACCCTCATGCACTAGAATTTGGTCCCTCAAAATGCGAACTTTAGATTCCTTCTTAATAACCCCATCAGAAACCACACAACCTGCAATTTTTCCTAACTTCGATACAGAAAATACCTCCTTTATTTCCAGNCTTCCCAAAGANTTTTCCTTAACATCTGGAGCCAATTTTCCACTCATTAAAACTTTAGCACCATCGATGAGTTCATGGATCAACGAATAAAATTTAATCTCAATTCCTTCCTTCTTAGCTAGAGCATTNGCTTGAGAATTCGCTCGGACGTTAAATGCAATAATGATAGCTTGACTTGCGCACGCAAGACGAACGTCAGATTCGTTAATACCACCAACTCCTGTATGCATAAATTCTATTTCAACTTCATCAGTGAATAGTTTTGATATGCTCGAAACCACAGCCTCTAGAGATCCATTGACATCAGCCTTTAGGATGACAGGAATTTTAGATAATTTGTTCTTTTTATCTGAATTAAATATTTGCTCAGTGTTAATTTTCTTTTTAGATTTTGTTATTAGTTTTAACTTATTTTTACGATAGTCAGATATCTCTCTAGCCTTTGACTCATTTTCAACAACTACAAAATCATCACCAGCCGTTGGTGTAGATTCCAATCCAATCAATTCCACCGGTAAAGATGGTGTAGCCTTATCAATAATTTTTCCTCTATCATCTAACAAACTTCGTATCTTTCCCCATACAGAACCAGCAACAACAATGTCACCGCTTTTAACAGTGCCTCTTTTTACTAAAACTGTAGCGACAGGTCCCTTTCCCTTCTCCAATTTAGCTTCAATAACAACTCCCGAGCCTGAAGTGCTTGGATTACTTTTCAGGCCCAACAAATCAGACTGTAGAAAAATAGCTTCTTCAAGTTTATCAAAATTGGTTTTATTTTTTGCCGAAATTTCAACACTTAAACACTCTCCACCCATTTCCTCAACAATCAAACCATGTTGCAAGAGATCGTTCTTTACACGCTGCAAATCTGACGCGGGTAAATCAATTTTATTTATTACAACAATAATTGGGACCTTTGCGGCCTTTGCATGATTTATCGCCTCTATCGTCTGATCCTTCACGCCATCATCTGCAGCTACAACTAAAACAACTATATCCGTTACATTTGCTCCTCTCATTCTTAAGGAAGAAAATGCTTCATGACCCGGGGTATCAAGAAAAGTTATTGATTTGCCCGATTTGGTTACTATTTGATATGCACCTATATGCTGAGTAATTCCTCCGTGTTCCTTTGTGGCAACATCAGTTTCTCTTAACGCATCTAATAGTGTTGTTTTGCCATGATCGACGTGTCCCATCACAGTTACTACGGGCGGGCGGGAAACTAAATCCTTTTCTTGATCTTCGCCAATAAGACCAATTTCAACATCAGAATCCCTTACACGTTTAATTTTATGACCAAATTCATGAGCCAAGAGTTCTGCAACATCTGCATCTATTGTCTCATTAATGGTCGCCATAACATCCATCTTGATCAGCGATTTAATTAAATTAGCGGCTGGTTCAGCCATACGATTTGCCAAGTCTCCAACTGTTATATTTTCTGGAACAGTTACTTCTCTTGACTGTTTTTTAATTTCAGTCGTTTGGTTAAATTGTTTTCTCTGCTCTTGCTGTCTCTGTTTCGCACGTGCCCGCTTTACAGCAGCCAACGAGCGAACCCTCTGTTCATCACTATCTAAAACTTTGGAAATTGTTAATTTACTATCGCGTCTTTTTTTTTCTCCTTTTTGTCCGCTAATTTTCTTGTCAGTAGCAACTTTTTTTATTAGATATTTTTTTGATGCAAGAGGGGCTTTTTCTATCCCCACCCCCTTGCTTTGATTCAAAAATTTTTCATCTTCTGATTTTAATTGAGGCTGACCGTCTTTCTTAGTGTTTTGATCACGATCTTTCCTATTTTCTTCAGATGCCTCGCTTTCCTGAAGTTCCTGAGATATTTTTTTCAATGAATCTTTTTCAGCTTCTTTTGTAGAATCTGTAAATTGATTTGGATCTACAACTCTTCTTCTCCTCGTTTCCACGGTTACAGATCTTGTTCTGCCGTGAGAAAAACTTTGCCTTACTTCGCTTCTTTCAATAGTCTTTCTTACGATAAATTTCTCTTTACGCTTTATCGGAGAACTCTCTTGTTTATTTTCACTTTCGTTTTTTTTCATAATAAATCTAACTGCTCTCCTTAGTAGCTTTCATGTCTGTCTTTTTCTTTGCCTCTTCGGAAGTAGCATCCTTGGTATTAGTTTCGATTTCGGTTTCCTTTTCTTCATCATCTTTAAACCAATGCTCTCTTGCAGCCATAATGATTTCATCAGCCTGTTTTGCCTTTAATTTACTTGCGTCTAAAATTTCAATTAGTTCGTCGCTTGATAAATCGGCTAAATTATCTAATGTCTGAATACCAGACTTTGACAAAATGAATAAATCAGTGGGTTCAATATGAGGCAAATCAAGCAATTCTCTAGAAATGCCAAGTTTTTCAATTTCTTGGTCAATTTTTTTGTTTCTTTTAGAGACAAAATCTTTAGCTTTCTGGATGACCTCATTGGCAATTGTTGAATCAAAGCCTTCAATTTTTGTTACTTCTTCNGGGCTAACAGACGTCAGTTCATCAGGGGAAGAGTAGCCCTCTGTTACTAATAAATGTGCAATAACATCATCTATGCCTAAAGCGTCTATTAAAATTTTTGACTTTTCTTTAAATTCTTGACCACGTTTATCGGATTCTTGTTCCTCAGTTAGAATATCAATTTCCCATCCAGATAGTACGGACGCCAATCGAACATTTTGACCTCGGCGACCAATAGCTAGACTCAGCTGATCATCAGGAATCACTACTTCAATTCGCTTGGTATCTTCATCGATTATAATTTTAGAAACCTCCGCCGGCGCAAGCGAGTTAACAACAAAAGTTGCTGTATCTTCTGACCAAGGAACAATATCAATTTTTTCCCCCTGTAACTCACTAACAACAGCCTGCACTCTACTGCCTCTCATACCAACACACGCCCCCACAGGATCAATGCTAGAATCGTTGGAAGAGACAGCAATTTTAGCACGACTACCTGGATCTCTGGCAACCGATTTAATTTCAATCACACCATCATAAATTTCAGGTACTTCCTGCTTAAAAAGCTGTGTCATGAATTGGGGATGCGCTCTAGACAAGAAGATTTGGGGACCGCGTGTATCGCTTTGTACATCGTAAATATAAGCTCTGATTCGATCGGAACGTCTAAAACTCTCATTAGCTAACAGTTCTTCTCTTCTAAGAATTGCCTCAGCTCTTCCTAAATCAATTACAAGATTTCCAAATTCTATTCTCTTTACAACACCATTAACTATCTCACCTACGCGGTCTTTATACTCTTCATATTGTTTTTTACGTTCAACTTCACGAACCTTCTGAACTATCACTTGTTTTGCTGTTTGGGCCGCAATCCTAACCAAGTCAATAGGAGGTAAAACGGTGGATTGGAAATCTCCAATCTTAGCATCGGGATTCTTCTTTTTTGCGTCCTTTAGCGAAATTTCCCTTGTCTTATCTTCAACGTCCTTAACGACTTCCATAAACCTTTTAAGAACAATATCGCCATTATCACGATTAATCTCAGCTCTTACATCAAACTCATGGCCATATTTTGATCTACCAGCTTTTTGAATAGCNGCCTCCATNGCCTCTATGACATCCTCTTTGCTAATGCCCTTTTCCTGAGCTACCGTATCAGCAACCTGAAGGATATCTATAGGGCTAATACTAGTGTGTAACGTTTCTTCAGCCATTTAGAGCCAAACCTTTCAGAAGCTTTCCTGTTTGATCAGAAATCAAACTAGCTTTTTTAATATCAGCAAATAATATTTGCCATCTACGGCCAGATAAATCATCCAAACTTATCAAATGATTGTTCACGCCCCGCAATACTCCCTTAAAATTTTTTCTTCCATCATACATTCTTAGAGTTTCAATTTTAGCCTGGAAACCTGAAAAGCGTAAAAAATCTTTCTCTCTGATCAAAGGTCGATCTATTCCCGGAGAAGACACCTCTAACGTGTATTTCTTCTTAATAGGATCCTCAATATCCAGTAACTGAGACAGGTGCCTACTAATATTTACACATTCATCAATTGTAATATTTTTCTCATCTATGCGCTCAATCATTAATTCTAGTACCTTCCCGGCTTTTAGCCGAATTCTAATAATCTCAACTCCTAAAATAGCTAATTTGGGAGCTATTATTTTTTCTATCTTCTCAACAAGCAATTATAAAAACACTCCTGGAAAATGCTTACCGCAATAAAAAAGTGGGCAATTGCCCACTTCCTAAAAGAGAATAGTTTCTAGATGGCTAGGTTAAATAAAAAAAAGAAATTTTCAAGTATCTTATTCAAAATTTTAGAAATTAGTCTACTTGTAAGACATAAATTCTAGGTTAAATATAACTCTACTATTATCTTTTGCTTTCTGCTCATATTTCGTCAAAACATGGTTATTCAGCTTTTTGGGCCAATCATTAGATCTTCGAACTATCCATATAAAATTAGAATTTTTGGCAATTTGGTAGAGAATCCACCTAACATAACTCAAAACATCGGAACAAATATGTAGTATTCCATCATGTTCCATTACTCTAGAAAGTGAATTCAAGAATTCCTGATTAATTAACCTTCTCTTGAAGTGACGCTTTTTTGGCCATGGATCTGGGAATAAGATAAAAACTTTTGAAAATAGATCTTTGGGAGATCGGTTAACTAATTCCCTCGCATCCTCAGTGAATATTGCAATGTTATTAATATTCTTTTCGAGAATCTGATTTAATAAAGAAACGATTCCATTAATATAAAGATCACAGCCTATAAAAAATATATTTGGGTTTTTCAAAGCCTGGTTGATTAGATGCTTTCCCGATCCAAATCCAATTTCCAGCCAAAATACATCATTTCCACGATTTTTCTTATTAGTTAAAAAAGATTTTATATTTCTAGTCGTAATTTCATAGTTAGGAAGAGAATTTTTTAATAATATTATCTTATTGTTACTTAGTTTTCTACTTATACGCCTTCCAAAAAATCTTTGTTTCTTAACGGCAATAGATTTCCCTTGTTTTCTCTTCTCGATCATAAATTATCAACTAAACCAGAATATTAGAAAGTAGTTTTTAGCTTATCCACCAAATCAACCTTTTCCCAAGAGAAACCTCCATCAGCTTCTGGCTTTCTTCCGAAGTGCCCATAAGAGGAGGTTCTTGAATAAATAGGTTTTTTCAAGTCTAAGTGCTCACAAATTCCCCTCGGGGAAAGATCTATTAAGCTTTGGAGCTTTTGTGAAATAATATCTTCATTTATTTTAGATTTTCCGTTGCAATTAACGTTAATAGAAATTGGTTTCGCGATACCAATTGCATAAGCTAATTGAATTGTACATTCATTCGCTAAACCTGAAGCAACAATATTCTTTGCCAAGTATCTTGCAGCATATGCTGCTGATCTATCTACTTTCGAAGGATCCTTTCCTGAAAAAGCTCCGCCACCATGAGGAGCAGCCCCACCGTAGGTATCAACAATAATTTTTCTTCCGGTAAGACCAGTATCTCCATCCGGGCCACCAATCACAAACCTACCTGTGGGATTAACAAAAAAGTTCTCCTCTTCACACATCCAACCTTCTGGAAGAGATTTTTCCACAAATGGCCTAACTATTTCTCGCACATCTTTTTGATCTAAGCTTGCATCGTGTTGAGTTGATACAACGATTGCTTTTGATTTAACCGGTTTACCTTCATTATACAAAAGTGTTACTTGACTCTTAGAGTCAGGGCCAATACCGGAAATTTTTTTATCATGTCTAGCGTCTGCTAATGACTTTAGGATATTTTGTGCATAAAAAATTGGCGCTGGCATTAAAAGACCTGTTTCATTGCACGCGTATCCAAACATAATACCTTGGTCGCCCGCTCCTTGATCTTTATTGCCCTGCCGCTCAACACCCAAGATAATGTCACCTGACTGTTCATGTATATAATTTTCAATAGTTATATTCTCCCAATGAAAGCCCTTCTGATTATATCCAATATCCTTTACGGCATTTCTTATAATTTTCTCTATGATTTCTTTAGTGACTGATTTTGAACTACTNACTTCACCAGAAACAACGACCTTGTTGGTTGAGGCTAGGGTTTCGATTGCAACCCTAGAGTTTGGATCAATTGATAAGTAATAATCTAAAATATCGTCAGAAATACGATCGCAAACCTTATCAGGATGACCTTCAGAAACTGATTCACTCGTAAAAACGTATTCAGTATTTTTCAAACTTATTACCCAATAACTTTTTTCTAATTCCTATAAACGAAAATAATATTAATAAAAAAATAAAAAAAACCCTATCGCCAAATTTTGCATATAATGTCCTAGATGCGAGCGGTTTTGGCAAATAATTATCTATATAGCCTTCTGAAAGTAAATCAAGTTTATTAATAACTCGTCCATATGGATCGATTATTGCGGATATTCCGGTATTCGCTGCTCTTACTAGAGGCAATCCCTCTTCAACGGATCTTAATCTTGCGCTCGAAAAATGTTGGTATGGTCCAGAAGAAAGGCCAAACCACGCATCATTCGTAACATTTAATAACCATTTCGGTCTATCTAACAAATTAGCAACCTGACCGGGAAAAATAACCTCAAAACATATCAACGGACTAAACGATGGCACATTATTTAAATGCAAAGTCTTTAATCCATCTCCCGGACTAAAATCACTCAAACCCTGAGTAATTTTTTCAATAGGGATAATCGTTTTCAATGGCACATATTCACCAAAGGGGACTAAATGAAATTTATCATATATACCCAACTCTCTTCCTTCATCATCCAAAAATAATATTGAATTCCAAAAAATATCACCTTTATCATACGGATCTTTTTCTTTTCTAATTCCACCAGAAAAAAGCAAGCCATTTTTAGAAAGATTCTTTCCAACTATTTCTGAAATTTTTTTATTTTCATCTAAAAAAAATTGGATAGCTGTCTCTGGCCAAATAAATAATTCTATTGTTTCTTCTGTTTTTTTCTTTTCAAGACTATCTCTTGTTATGTCTAGATGTTTAAAAAAATTTTTTTCTCTATTTTTAGGAAGCCATTTATCCTTTTGCTGAATATTGGCTTGGATAACATTAACTTTAACATTTGGAAAAAAATTTTCTTCCGCAAAAAGTAACCTTATATACCCACCACACCATAAAGTTATTAATATAATGAATGGAAAACCAACACGTAAAAAACACAAAAGATTCTTTTTCATTAAGAATTTTGGCTGCGTACATCCTAAAAAAGAAAAGGAAAGAATTGCAAAAAAACTTAAACCCCAGGTACCAAAAATTGAAGAAATTTGAATCAATTCATCCGAAAATGTCAACGTGGAGCCTATTAGGTTCCATGGTAATCCGGTAAAAATATGACCTCTAAGCCATTCCATCATTACCCAAAGAGAGCTAAAAACAAGAGCTTTGTTTAATCCACTGAAGCGAAATTTAGAAAAAAGGAATGTAGTTAAGCCAATAAAAATTGATAATAAAGAGCTCAAACCAATCATAGCAAAAGGAAGAAATAGGGCGAACTTATCGGAATTGACTAAAAAAGCGTAAGAAATCCAATAAAGCCCACCCAAGAAGTAGCCAACACCAAAAAACCATCCTATACAAAAGGAGATTCTAAAATCTTCTATTTCATCTAATAACCAGATTAGACCCGTAACAGTAAGAAAGAGAATCAAAAAAAAGTGAATAGGAGGAAGTGAAAGAGCTGAAAACAATCCCAATAAAAAAGAAATCAAAAATTTTCTTCTAGGCGAAACCTTTACTAAATGTAGATAGAGACTCTGAATACTATTCTTTTTCATCAAATAGATGGGGATATTGCGTTAGTTAGAAAACTTTAAAAATATTATCAATTAATCTAATGATAAGAAGTTTTAGTTTTTTCTTGATGAGTTTTATTTTCTCTTAAAGAATTTTCTTGATCGTTAGGAAGCCTAATCCTGACTTTTTTAATTTTTCTTGGATCCGCCTCCAGAACTTCAAATTCGATTCCTTTTTCATGAATAATGACTTCTCCTCGGCTAGGTATTCTAGAAGCTAATGAAAATACCAAGCCACCAACCGTATCAATATCTCTTCTCTCGTTAGGTAGTAGAAATTTTTTTCCTAAAGTTTGCTCTAAATTTTTTAAAAAATATCTTGCGCTAGCGACATAAGTACCATCTAATTCCTTTGTTATTTCTGGCTCTGAAGAATGGTCATGTTCATCTTCAATTTCGCCAACGACCTCTTCGACTAAATCTTCAATAGTTACTAAACCGTCTACTCCTCCATATTCATCAACCACTAAAGCCATATGGATTCTTTTGGCTTTCATCTCTAACAAAAGATCTAATACTCGCATTGTTGGAGCAGAGAAAATTATAGGTCTAATAATTTCTTGTAAATCAAATTTACCATCCGCCTGACTTGTCCAAGCAAGAACATCTTTAATATGCACCATACCAAAACTATCATCTAACTTCTCTTGATAAACCGGAACTCGGGAGTGACCTTTTTTGCTCATTACTCTTATGAGATCGCCTAAGGAAATTGTCTTCGAAACTGAAACAATATCCGCACTAGGCACCATCACATCGATAACTTTTAGATCCTGAAGTTTTGGAATGTTGGTTAAAATAGTTCTAGAGGTTTCATCAATTCGTTTTTTTCCACCTTTTCTTTCACTAACTAGATCATCAATAACTTCTGCAAGATTCTCTTGATTACTATTTCGCGATCGAAAGGAAAGAAAATTCCAAAAACGATCACTACTTTTTTTCTTTACAAATTTACTCTTTTGAAGATTCTTAAATATTTTTTTTAATTTAAAATTCATTAATTATAACCAAAACTATCTAGGCATATCCAAAATATATGGGTTGCCAATTCCCATATTTTTTAAAATTATTCGCTCTAGCTCCTCCATTTCTTCAGCTTCCTTCCTATGAAGATGAATATAACCAAGCAAGTGCAGTATTCCGTGAACAATTAAATGTGCAAAATGGTTCTGAAAAATTTTGTTTTGCTCTTTAGATTCTTCTCGAATTTTCTTAAGAGCCAAGATTACATCACCGAGAATTATCTCTTTATTAACTTTTTTCATCTTAATACATTCATCTGCTGGGAATGATAACACATTCGTGTATTCATTTTTACTACGATATGACTTATTTAACTCTCGGACAAAATCATTGTTAGCCAATACAATGCTCAAAGACGATCTAGGTAAGCTCATTTGCGCTTGCTTAAGTGTTTGTTCAGCAACTTTTTTNGCAAAAAAAACAATANTAGGTAATGCCCNNTTCCAGCCCCTATCAAGAATAACNACATTNATCTCAAATTTTTTTCTAATTTTTTCTTTTATTATATTTTTCATATGCATTTACAATTCTCGTTACCACGGGGTGACGAACAATATCTATATCAGAGAAACTAATCATTGATATTCCTTCAATACCATCTAAAAGGGCAATAGCATCTTTTAATCCAGAGGGCTCATTGTTTGGTAGGTCAATCTGACTTAAATCGCCAGTAACAACCATTCGAGAATTTTGCCCCATTCTGGTTAAAAACATTTTCATTTGTACAGTCTTGGTGTTTTGCGCTTCATCAAGTATGACAAAAGAATTGGACAAAGTTCTGCCTCGCATAAAAGCGATTGGTGCTATCTCAATACTCTCATTCTCAATCAATTTTAAAACTTTTTCCTTTGGAAACATATCGTACAAAGCGTCGTACAGCGGCCTCAAATAGGGATCCACTTTTTCTTTTAAGTCACCAGGTAAATATCCAAGATTCTCACCCGCCTCCACAGCTGGGCGTGAAAGAATGATTTTATCTATCTCGCCCCTGGAATATAGATAAGCAGCGTATGCTACCGCCAAATAAGTTTTTCCAGTACCGGCAGGACCCAAAGAAAAAACTAGATCATTTTCCTTCATTAATTTCAAATATAAAGATTGTGCTTCAGATCTTGGAGTAATAATTTTTTTTTCGGTTTTAATTTTAAAATCCGAGTAGGTTGCTATATTTTTAGCAACTGAAGAATCATTTAAATTGTTCTTATCTATTTTAGTCTTCATCGTGAATCGAATTTCACCAGAATCAACAATATCTCCTTTACCTAATTCAGTATAGGTCTCCTTAAGAACATTAGTAGCAAAAGAAACATTCTTTTCATTTCCTGAAAGAACCGCCACATTACCTCTGACCGTAATAGAAACCTTGAGTTTCTTTTCTAGATCTAAAATATGACTATCATATTCGCCACACAATAAAGAAAATAGACCATTATCAGGAAACTCGATCTTGGTTGTCTTTTTTTTATTTGAGGGCTTAGGCAAATTCTTATTACTGAGACTTAAGCGCAAACTATACTTGCTGAATCTATATCTAAATTTCTAACCCTTGAATTAGCAAGATGACCACCCAGAGAACCCTTTCCACTTTTTTCAATCTTAACATCTACAATTTTTCCAACCAGAGATTTGGACCCATTTAAATTAACCATTTGCATACATGGTGTTCTGCCAAAAANTTTTCCTTTTTCCTCCCTTTCTCCTTCTATCAAAACTGGAACGATTTTCCCTTCAGAAGATCTATTAAAATCTGATTGGTGNGAATTGAGAAGNTTTTGTAAAATACTAAGTCTTTTTGAGGAAATTTTAGGATCCACTTGTTCCTTTGATTCCGCGGAAGGGGTTCCAGCTCTAGGGCTAAATTTAAAAGAGAAGGACTGTGCAAATTTAATTTTTTTTACCAATCTTATGGTTGCCTGAAAATCTTGCTCGCTCTCTCCAGGATATCCAACAATAAAATCACTAGAAAATTGCATGTCTGGACAAATAGCTCTAAATTTTTTAACTATCGAAATATAATCTTCCACCGTATATTTTCTATTCATAGATCTAAGAATCTTGTTAGATCCAGACTGTATAGGCAAATGCAAAAAAGGCATTAGCTTCTTCTCGGTTCCGTGGATTGAAATTATATTTTGATCAATATCAAGCGGATGTGAGGTAATATATCTAATTCTNCTTAGATCTTTAATCTTGGCTAATTTTTCAATCAGTTTGTGAATCCCTTGCTCTTTTCCAGAAAAATCTTTTCCATGATAAGCTGTTACGTTTTGTCCAAGTAAAATAATTTCTCTTGACCCAAGTGCAACTAAATTATTTGCTTCTACATAAACATCCTCAATTGGTCGAGAGAATTCCTCGCCACGTGTATAAGGAACAACGCAAAAATTGCAAAATTTATCACATCCTTCCTGGATAGTTATATAAGCAGAAGCGCCTTGCGGCTTATTATGCTTAAAATAATTAAATTTATTCCTAGCTGGAAAATCAACATCGATCAATTTTAGCGATTTCCGTTTATTTCTTCTCTCCATCGCTTCCGTAACTAATGTAGGTAAATTATGAANCGACTGTGGGCCNATCACAATGTCTACATAAGGGGTTCGCTTAAAAATCTCATCGCCTTCAGCTTGCGCAACACATCCCATGACGGCAATGATTTTACGACCAAACTCAATGTCATTCTTAAAAGATTTTTTTATTTTTCCTAGTTCGGAGTAAACTTTNTCAGTCGCNTTTTCCCTGATATGGCAGGTATTTAAAATAATNAAATCTGCATCAAAAAATGATGAAGAATCAGAGAAACCAATAGATCCAAGAAGCTCTTGAATTTTTAATGAATCATAGACATTCATTTGACACCCATATGTCAATATGGAGAATCTTTTCTTCATATTTAAAATATTACCTTCTAGGTAGCGAATAGCAATTTTAAAAAACCCCCTAATAACTGAAGAATAAAAAATCTAAATATTATGGAACAAGATTTGAATTAATTCTTTTTAATAAAGTAGAGATTCTTTTGTGACAAAAAATAGCTATGTCTTTCCTATCTTTAAAAATATTTTTATTAACAGGATCGTGAAAAGTAACGATAACATTAGAGCTAAGAGTTCCCAAAAAATTCCACAAATGATTCAATAAAGTTGCATCCCCAAACCAACATATTTTAGAGCGAGTTTTCTGATCAATTCTTTTCTCATTCACGTGAGTATATGCAAGGGTAATTGGCTGTATAAAGTTTCCTAAATTTTTTGATTCCTTGCTAACGATATAAAAAAGGGAAGACTTAAATGGTAAAACCTCGGTACCATCGGTAGAACTTCCTTCTGGAAATAAAATTAAGCTATCTCCTGACAATAAGCGTTTCGATAAAACATCAACCTGCTCCACGGTAGATTTAATAGCTTTTCTATCTATAAAAATTGTTCTCTGGAGCCGTGCCAAGAGACCAAAAAATGGCCAAGCTGATACTTCTGACTTAGATATAAAGCACGCAGGAAGTATTGAGCCTAAAACCACAATATCTAGGTAAGAGCAATGATTTGAGACATATAGTGTTCTTTCTGCAAAGCTCGGCTTTCCTCTAATTTCGATTTTGATTCCGATAATAAGACAAAGAATTCGATGATAAAAAAGAGGAATAACATGACTTGCGGATTTTACAGCATATGTAAAAAAGATTTGGGGAATAAGTAAAATTATAGTTAAGGATAGAATTAAGGTAATTTTAATAACGGAAACCAAAACAAAACACTTCACGAAGCCAATACCTTCGGTAAATACTTTTTAGAAATCCTATTAAGGAAATTCACCGTACACACATCGGTAGTATTGAAAGTCTTATCAACCACAGCGCCATCTCCAAAAAAAGCCCCACTTCTTATATAAGCTTTCATTATGGGGGGCAGAGAAGGGAAAGAGAAGGATTGTTCAACCTTATTTTTAGGCATGATATTCATATCTACATAGTTCAATTTGTGAGCTACTGGCCTTAAGCTGGTGGAAGAGAAGCATGCTTTAGGCGCTGAATGATTATGAAATAAATATGATAAAGCAAATTTTAGTTTTTCCAGGTCCGTTCCATGAAAGCTTGAGCAACCAAACAACAATTCAATCTGGTGTTGAACAATATAACGGCCAAGAGCCTTCCATAGAAGGAGCATAATTCTACCATTTCTTGAACCCGCTGCTATGCATAGTCTCGATAACTCTAAGATTTTCCCAGGAAAAGAAAGGATAGAGCTAACATCAAATTCGCTAGATGTGTAAAAACCGTCCGCTAAAACAGCTTGATTTCGGGACATCAATCTGTAGGTTCCAATTACAGATTTTGACGTATTCTTTTCTTTCCCATCTATAACAACTAAATGATCACAAAATTGATCAAAGTGATCGAAATCCCTTTCCAATCTTTTGGAGGCTAGCGAGGACCGCCCTTTTAATTCCTCAAAAAAAACCTTATATCTTAAATTCTGTGCAGCAGTTACCAGGTGATCAGAATCTGCTATTCTTACTTCATATTGTTGCACTAGTAAAACAAACCTCTAGTCTTTCTTTTTAATGGGGACGCAATAAAGTTCGAGTCTATGATCGACCAACTTATAGCCAAGTTTTTTCGCAATATTTTTTTGCAATTTCTCTATTTCGTCGTTAACAAACTCCACCACCTTCCCTGAGCGAAGATCCACTAAATGATCGTGATGTTTGTCTGTTTTCTCTTCAAATCTTGATTTTCCTTCTTTGCCTTTATGAAAATCGTGTCGCTCTAAAATTTGAGCATCTTCAAGTAGTCTGACTGTTCTGTAAACCGTTGCAATGCTGATATTCGAATCAATTTTAACTGCTCTTTTATAAACCGTATCAACATCAGGATGATCGTGTGAGTGAGATAAAACGGCAGCAATGACTCGACGCTGAGGAGTCATTCTCAAACCTTTCTCTCTGCAAAGCTTCTCTATCGGCATGAAAATTAATTAAACTCTAACATATACCTCCTAATAGTTTAAAATATGTAACGTATTTTTGCACTTAAAATTTGATATAAAGAAACCAGATATTGAGAAAAGTGAGTAAAAAAGACACAGAAAATTTTATTTTGGATATCTCTAACGAAGTTTGCCCAATAACATTCGTAAAAGTAAAAATTTTATTAGAAAAAATGTCTACAGGATCTGTTGCTAAAGTTTTGGTAAAAAAGGGTGAGGCTCTTAAAAATGTGCCAAAATCAATCGAAGAAGACGGCCATAGTGTTCTAAAAAAAACGAAACGAGAAGATAACAATTATCTTCTATTGGTCAAAAAAAACAAACAATAAATTTCCTAAATTTTTAGATTATTTAGAAAAATCCGCATAATGGGGTTTTACATACATTGGCATTATCTTGCTACTTCGCTTCAGACTCTTTTTGACAGACGCAAGTTGAACTAAATCATTCGCGTTGGGTTCAATAGAAGTCGAGTAAAAATTAAATACCTTTTGATCAGCTTGATAATATAAGCTTTCTCGTAAAATATCGTTCATATTTCCGATAACACAGAGCGGATATATATTGCCTTTATCAGCCAAAATTTTGTTTAGATACTTAATATCTCCAAATCCTGGTTTTGAAATAGGAACAAAGCCTTTTCTTGATTTATATATTTTAAAAAACTGATAGTAAGAATACTTTTGGCTTGGCGATAAAACACACAAAATATTACGAAATCTTTTAAGAGAATCGTTCTGCTGATTTTTTAGTAAAAATCCATAGATTACAGATTCAAAAGTCGAAAAACTAACGATGGGAATTCCAAGAGAAATTGAAAATCCTTTAGCTACGGATAAACCAACTCTTACGCCTGTAAACATGCCGGGTCCATGAGTAACCGATAAAAAATTTATATCCTGTAAACGAGTCCTTGATTGAGATAAAATTTTTTCAATCAAAGGAATAATAGTTTCTGAATGTTGAAAGGAAACACCTTTGTTTACTAAAGAAAAAACTTTATTGTTTTTCATCAGTGCCACGGAGCAAAATTTAAAAGTCGTATCAAATGCTAAAATTTTCATTAGCTTTATTTATTAAAATTTGTATAGATCATTAATCAATCAAAAAATATTAAAATAGCTCAAAAATGAAATTAGCCGAAATTAAAGAAGAAAAATACCATTTAAAGTTAGACCTAAGGTATGCGACCAAAAATAATTTTACTAAGAAAAAAATTTATCAAAAACCAGTAGCTTTTTTACAGAAGGAAGCAGCAATTAAGCTAAAAAAATCTGTCGACTTAGCAAAGGAAATGAAGCTAAAAATAAAAATATTTGATGCATATAGGCCTGTCGAAGCGCAATGGAAATTGTGGGATCACACACCAAATCCAGATTTTATCGCAGATCCTAAAAAGGGATCTCCACACTCTAGAGGCGTTGCAATTGACCTAACCTTAATCGATGACGATGAAAAAGAATTAGAAATGGGTACAGGTTTTGATAATTTTACCAAGTTAGCCTTTCATGGAAATATGTCTATCCCAAAAATTTGCCAAAAAAATAGGTTATTATTGCTTGGCTTAATGACTGCTGCAGGTTGGGATTTTTACGAAAAGGAATGGTGGCATTATCAATTATTTGACACAAAAAAATATCCATTAATTAAGGCTAACGAGGCCCCTATAAATATTATGTAAAATATTATGTAAAATATTTTATACAATTTTACACGCAACCTTAAAATCCAATCTAGGATTTCTAGATTTCAAATTTTTCCTATCACCAAAACCGATATTACAAAGCAAAATTGACTCAAAATCCTTCTTTGCAAAAAAAGCTTTGTCTACTTTCTTGTTATCAAAACCCCCCATAGGACCACAATCAAAGCCTAAGGCTCTTGCGGCAAGAATAAAGTATCCAGCTTGCAGGGTGGCGTTAAAGTGACTAGCTTTTTTAGCCTTTTTAGAATTCTTCGCAAACCCTGAATGCATATCAACTTGGGGATAAAGTCTAGGCATATGTTTATAGAATTTCAGATCACAGGAGAAGATAGCAGTTACTGGAGCAAGTTTTGTTTTTTTAATGTTTCCTGGTGACAAGCATGGGATCAGTTTATTTTTAGCTTTAGAGGAAATAACAAAAACTACTCTTAGTGGTGAAGAATTTGCGCTTGTGGGNCACAGTTTAGCGAGATCATAAATCTTGCGTAAATTTTCAACCTTTACTTTTTTAGCTTTCCATTTAGAAACAGTGCGCCCGCCAAGAAACAATAAATTTAAAAAATTATTAAAACTCTTTTTTTTCAAGATTCTCGTATAGGCTTATTGTGAAGAAAAATTAGGCGATTTTTTCAATCTGAATCAAATTATCTGAAAAAGTAGGGGCATTACCCATATCAGCAAGATTTGCGGAACTGATACTATTTACTGTTCCTTTATTTAGTTGTCGCCAATAGCCTAGCGTTGAAACAACTATGCCGGGGTTAACATCATCAGTAATCTTTGCAACTGCCTCAAATAATCCACGATCGTTAAAGACTTTAACTTTTGTTCCATCGGCTATATTTCTCGCATTAGCATCCTTCTTGTTCACTAAAACAAATTGTTCGCCTTGGACTTTTATTTTACTTTCCATGTTTGCATAGCAGGAATTTAAAAAAGCATGACTTTTGGGAGAGACCATATTCAATGGAAATTGTTTTGCCAATTCTGGATTTGTATCTGGTGACTCTTTATTAGGCACATAGTCAGGCAGTTCTGGAAGTTTTTCTCCAGGTTGAAAGCCTTCATACATTTGACGAAAGGGTCCTGCCACAAAATTTGTAACCCCTTTTAAAATAAATTCACATTTTCCTGATTCAGTTGCAAAATTACCTTCCTTGTGTGGCACTCTATCGTCCTTAGTTCCGACATTGAGTCTTGCAAATCCATTTTTTTTCAGATAATCGAGAGAAATGCCCTTAGACGCGGGAGCATCCCAATCAATATAATTTTCAAGGCATTCAGAATCTGACCAATTAAATTGTGAATCATCGTACCCCATTGCTTTAGCTAGTTTTTGAAAAATTTCATTATTAGGCAATGCTTCTCCAGGAGCTTCAATGCTTTTTTGATTGTATGTTAAATAAAGGTGCCCCCATGATAAAATGATATCCTCTAATTCCGCTCCCATTGCAGCAGGCAGAAGAATATCTGCATAAGAGGCAGTGTCTGATATGAAGTGTTCGGCGGATACTAAAAATAGATCTTCCTTAAGGAGACCAGAAATTATTTTTTCTGTTTCTGGTGCTTGTGTTACTGGATTAGCATTCCAACACATCATTGACTTAATTGGTATTTTTGAATCCATTTCTCCATTCAAAGCCCTTCCAACTTGTAACGCATTTATGACTCTCGTATTTTCAGGTATCCACTCTGGACGACAAATCACATCAAACTTATATGGGTGCTCCCACACAGGAAATTGCGTAATTCCTCCCCCTACATGACGCCATGCTCCAGTTAAAGCCGGGATACATGTTACNGCTCTNATAGTTTGTCCACCTCCATGATGTCTCTCAAGAGCTACACCCATCCGAATGGCTGCCGGCTGAACCGTAGCTAATTCAAACGCTAATTTTTCGATATCGTCTTTAGATATTCCTGTAATTTTGGATGCCCAAGAAGGTGTTTTCTTCTGAACATGATTTTTTAATTCCTTAAATCCATTTGTATATTTTTCTATATAATCTTTATCAATTAAATCTTTTTCAATCATTGAATTGATGAGGGCTATGGCAAGTGCCCCGTCTGTTCCTGGTTTTGGCGCAATGTGCCAGTCGGCTTGTTTAGCAGTTCTTGATTTATAAGAATCAATAACAACAACTTTTGCCCCTTTTTTTCTAGCATCCTGGACAATTGCCCAATGATGAAGATTTGTGCTCACACTATTGCATGCCCAAATTACTATATACTTTGAGTGAACATAGCTCTCCGGATCAACACCAGCTGTTGGACCAACAGTTGTTAACCATGCAGTGCAAGATCCTTCTCCACAAAAAGTCCTTTCACAAACAGTAGCGCCCATCTTGTTAAAAAAAGCGTCCCCACCATTGAGACCATGAACCAATCCTTGATTTCCTAAATAACTATAAGGCATTATGGCCTGCGGGCCATGTTCCTCTATAATTTCCTTCCATTTACCTGTGATTGTAGTAATTGCCTCGTCCCAACTGATTCTTTTAAATTTCTTTTCTCCTTTTGCTCCAACTCTTTTGTAAGGATATATCAGTCTATCTGGGTGATAGTGTCTCTTTTCGTAGTCCTTAAGTTTGACACACAGAGTGCCCCGCGTCATTGGATGTGATTTATTTCCTTTTACGCTGACTAGTTTATTGCCAACAATCTCATAAATCATGGCACAAGTATCAGGGCAATCATGGGGGCAGGCCCCAAACGTAGTTCTTGCTAAATCATCCATTCCAATATTATATATCAATTATTATTTAAACCTAAGTTTAAATGGATTAATTCTATAATTCAGAACNGATTCTTCAAAAAAATGAAAAAATATAACATTATTAAATCATACGCATTACTATTCTTGTTTTTCCTAATTTTGTTGCCAAAACACGTGGGTGCCGAAGTAATTTTGATGTACCATAAATTTGGCGAAGCTTCTTTTCCATCAACTAATATTAGAATTGAACAATTTGAATCCCATATAAAGGAATTGAAGAATAAAAATTTCAATGTTCTTCCTTTGCCAAAAATACTTTTGGCAATAAAGAACAAAGAAAAATTACCGGAAAAAACTATCGCCATTACAATCGACGATGGATACAAGAGTGTATACTCAGTTGCTTTCCCAACCCTTCAAAAAGCTAATTTTCCATTCACGGTTTTTATATCAACAGCTGCTATAGATAAAAATTATAAAAGTCACATGACCTGGGATGATGTGAGGGCTTTGGCTTCAAACGGGGTAGAGATTGGAGCTCATACTGATACCCACCTACACATGACGGATCATAATAATGACATTCTGATTAAAGAAATAAAAACATCAAATAAAAGGTTTCAGGAAGAATTGGGTTTTGTTCCAGAAATTTTTGCATATCCTTATGGTGAGGCTAGCACAAGAATAAAAAAGATAGTTAGAAATCATGGATATAAATTTGCTTTTGGACAACATTCAGGAGCAATTAGTGGTAATTCAGATTTATTTTTTCTAAATCGATTTGCGCTTAATGAAAATTTTGGTGATTTAAATAGATTTAGTAAAATAATTAATGCTCTTCCGCTAGAAATTAAAGACGTGTTGCCCAAAGACCATGTTACAAATCAAAATCCTCCTTCTCTTGGTTTCACTGTAACTGATAAAAATATTAGCATTGAAGAACTAAATTGCTTTCCGTCAGGAAATATAAATTTAAAGATAAATATAATCTCTAAAGAAAGAGTTGAGATAAGATTTAATAAACCGTTTCCACGAGGAAGAACCCGTATTAATTGTACCGCTTTAGGAAAAGATAGTATGTGGCACTGGGCTGGCTTTATGTTTTACACAAAAGCAGGGGAAGACTAACCGGCGATATGTTTTACATTAACAAAATAATCCGGGGATAGTTTTGCAGGATCAAGCAATACAAGATCGTTTGCTTTAATAATTCTGATTAACTTTTTTGTATAGCGTTCGCCATTTTCCGAGTAATTATCAAGCGTACTTGCTAGAAAAATTGGATCTATCTTGTTATGTTTTTTCCTTAGAAGTTTTCTTGCTTTTCTAAACTTCGAATAAGCATAATGAGAGTTCAAATTATTTATATAAGAATCAACACTCTCTTGTAACTGATAATATGATTGGACCTTATATTTTTTTGAATCTGCATCTTGCGGAATCATTCCCGCTCGATCCTTTTGAATCCCATAGATTCGTTGCCCAAAGAGTGCATTTCCCTCATGAGTAAACCTAGACGTTCCCCATCCACTTTCTTCTATGGCCTGTGCCAAAGCTAAGGAAACAGGGACAATATCGACTCTTTCTAAAAGATCGTCAATATTTGTTGATTCTGCTGAATATCTATTACTCATTTCTTTCAACCACAAATTATCTGAGTAAGAAATATTGGTTCCTCTCTTAATTCTTCTTCCAAGATNCATTAGCCGTTGCCTATCTTCTGAAATCAACTCATTACTCTGTAGAATCAAAGGCAAAGTTACCATGATAAACAGCTGTTTTCTCTTATGTACCGGAGAGAAATTTTTTATATCTTTTGGAATTTTAGGAAGAAATACATGAGGAACTGTCTGAAAACCATTTTTTATACCATCAAGTTGATAGCCAACAGCCTGCAGCGTACTGTATAAACTTTCAGCTTTATTTGTATCGGAAACAAAATTATGAATTGAAGCATCGGACACCTCATCTTCATGCATATCANCATAAGAAACAAGCGCCGAATAAGCGTCCTTTTCTATATAACCCCATGGAAANAGGTAAAGAAAAGCAACCAGAAAAATTAATGCATCAAGGTAATATTTTTTTAATCTNGTAATTTTCACTCTTTTACCAAACTAGCCCATTAATATACTAAATATAGGCTACAAAATCATAATCACTACACTATATAGATAATTTTGCAAGAATTTTCAATAATTTATATCGATATATGCCGCCAATATACAAGAACAGCTTCAAATAACAACAGATAATGGCCTTTTTTTGTTATATTTAAGGTGTTTTAACGTTAAACTAGAGTTTTTTGCAGCATGATTAGGAGAAATTCGAAATTAAACTGACTGAACTTCTTTAACTGCAGGAACATAGTGCTTAAGCATATTCTCAATACCAGATTTCAGGGTAGCTGTAGAACTAGGACAACCAGCGCAAGCACCTTTTAATTTTAAAGATACAACCCCGTCTTTAAATCCTTCGAAAGTAATATCACCACCATCTTGAGCAACCGCAGGACGTACTTTCGTGTTAATCAAATCTTGTATTTTCAACACTATATCAGAATCTTTCCCTTTACTTGCCGAGCTATCAACATTTTTATCCTCCTTCGCTAATAAAGTCGATTCTCCAGCTTCATAATGATCCGTAATAGCTTCTAGCACCAATGGCTTCAAACCATCCCACTCTTCATGATCAGATTTTCTGATCGAAATAAAATCTGTGGAGAAAAATACACTCTCAACCCCTCTAACCGAAAATAGCCTGAGTGCAAGAGGAGATTGCTTTGCTTCGCTCTTGTTAGCAAATTCCACACTACCAGTATCCAAAACCTTTTCACCGGGAATAAATTTTAAGGTTGAGGGATTCGGCGTTATTTCAGTCTGAATAAACATTAGGCAATTATACACCATAAGTACTTAATTAGAAAAGCAAGAAATTGAATTAAGATATATCCTGTATCTTCTTATAACTTAAATTTCCTGGCACAATAGTAATTGGGATATTGATCTCCCCGGCATTTTTTTTAGTTAATTCAGACACCAGGGGTCCAGGGCCTTTGGAGCCAGTCGCTGCTCCTAAAACGAGAATAGAAATATTTTTTTCCTCCTTAATCAATTTTAACAAACAATCCTTTTTATTTCCTTCTTTGATAAAAAAAACAGGCATAGTCCCTGACCATTTCAAAACAACTGAGGAAAGATCTTGCATAAGATCCTCGGCCTTCTTTCTCTGTTCCTCCATATCGATATTCTTAACAGACATCCAATATGTTTGATCTGAGGAATCAATGACATAAAGCAAGGCAACTATACCATTCGTTTTTTTTGCGCGCAAACTTGCATACCTTAGAGCAATTTGCATTTCTTCAGTATCATCCACAACCACCAAAAAAACTCTTTCGGCCTTAGTATTACTATCAATAACCTTCTTCATAGATAAATTATATCCTTCTAAAGACAAAATCCGCAAATATTCCTGCGAAAAAAGCGATTAAAACTGCAATAAAACCGTAAGCAAGGGGCTTTCCGTGTGCAAAATCAAATATGTATGCCTCAATACCAGATTTGCTTACTTCCAAATCTAAAAGTTTACTATCTGCAATTTTTCCGTCTTTAAATTCAAGAACATTAATTTCGTATTTTCCGGTTAAAACTCCAGGATCAAAAGATATATCTGTTCTAAATAAATTATTTCCAACAAAATTTATTTTATTTAAATGAAACGAATACATTTTTAAATCTTTCTTAAAGTTGAATAGTTCTTTTCTAAGGCTCGCGTCTGAATCCATTCTAAAATAATTTTCCTGTGAATTAGAAATGTTTACTATAGGTTTCCCATAAATCTTCATGCTAGATTCACTAAGCTGATATCTTTCGATAAAATCCTGAGTTAAAAAATCTTTTAAATCTCTGTTTGATATTACTGAATAATAAGAGGGAATTTCAGAAAATTCATAAATCTCCTTATTTAGCCAAATACCTTTAACTTTTTCCTTTTTTCGAACCTTGATTGACTGTTTTGGGCCACGAACAACAATTGCTAGATCATTTCCCTCCTGAGCAGATCCAAACAAAACAATCTTCGAACCTTTAAAATCAGTGGTTAAAGATACAAAATCTTCCGAAAGATCTATTTCAAGATCCTTTGCAAAAGAAAAATTCTGGCTTAAGAAAAACAAAAAGATGAATGAATAAAAAATTAATAAATAGTCCCTGCCAATTGGTTGTTTATCTAGAAATACTTTAATTATTTTGTTAAATATTTTCATGATTTGAATCATAAAATAAATGTATATAAATTTCTTGGAATGCTGGTTAAATCGACAACTAATTTAAAACAAACACCCAAAACAATTAGAGCCAATAAACCTCGTAAATGATCGCTACGAATAAGACGCATAGCCCGACTTCCAAGTTGAGCGCCAATAACCCCACCAACAAGCAATATCATAGCTAATAAACCATCCACTGTCTGATTTTGGTACGCGTGAAGAATTGTGACGTTTGCAATAACAAAGGTAATTTGGAACAGAGACGTACCTACAACAACTGAGGTTGGCATACCTAATAAATAAATCATAGCCGGCACCATAATAAAGCCACCCCCAACTCCCATAATTGCTGAAAGAATTCCGACAATTAACCCGATGCCTAGAGGCAAAAATGCACTTACATAAAGTCCGGATTTTCTGAATCGTACCTTAAAGGGCAATCCATGCAAGAATGTATGCTGATGTAGTTTTCTTAATCGATCTTTTTTGCTACTACGCCTCCAAACAGAAATTAGGCTTTCTGCGAACATCAGAATCCCTATAGCACTCAAAAAAACTACATATAATGAAATAATTACTAAATCAATTTGGCCAGAATCACGTATAATTTTAAACAACCAAACCCCTAAAGTTGATCCCACTAAACCACCAGCCAACAGTATCGCCCCCATTTTAAAGTCCACATTACTTCTTCTTGCATGCGCTAAAGCGCCAGAGACAGAGGAGCCCACGATTTGGTTGGCTTCCGTAGCAACGGCAACAGCNGGGGGAATTCCAATAAAGATAAGTATAGGTGTCATTAAGAAACCTCCACCAATACCAAACAAGCCAGATAAAATGCCAACCGAAGCNCTNACCCCTAGTAAAAGGAAAATATCAACTGAAATTTCGGCAATAGGTAGAAAAATTGTCATTTAGATCAAATCAAGGTGCAAAAAAACCAACAATTTTTTTTATTTCTCGTAAATTTTTTTCTGCTATTTCTTTTGCCTTTTCGGAGCCGCTTTTAAGAATCTGATTAATAAAACTTTCATCCTTTTGCATTCTCCTCATCTCATCGCTTATTGGGCTAAGNACGCTAACTGCCAAAT
Organism: Rickettsiales bacterium; assembly: GCA_002712065.1. Classification (GTDB taxonomy): domain Bacteria; phylum Pseudomonadota; class Alphaproteobacteria; order UBA8558; family UBA8558; genus UBA8558. The sequence goes on from PARU01000014.1 coordinate 62,747, forward strand.
CAGCAAGATCATTTTTAAAATCTGAAAAAAGCTTACCAGAAAATTTTTTACATGTATTATCNAAATCACTATCCGAAAGAGCGGCATATATTCCTAAAAGATTCAGNGCTTCGGGTCTATTTTTGAGTTTATCTGGGAGATCAGGCAATGGATCAGAATCTGTCTTAGCTTTCTTAATTTTTTGAGCAATCTCGTCAGCGGTATCCGTTAAATTTATTCGTGAATAATCCGAAGGATCTGATTTACTCATTTTGTTCATTCCNTCTCTAAGAGACATAANTCTTGTAGCTTCCCCAAAAATTTGGGGCTCAGGTAATGGNAAAAAATCAACCCCATAAAAACTATTGAAAGANCCAGCAATATCTCTTACCAATTCAAGATGTTGCTTTTGATCATCTCCCACTGGAACATGTGTTGCCAAATATAATAAAATATCTGCGGCCATTAAAACTGGGTAACCNTACAATCCTANACTGGCATTTTCTCTTTTTTTTCCTGCTTTTTCTTTAAATTGTGTCATGCGATTTAACCATCCAAGAGGAGTTATGCTGTTTAAAATCCATGTTAATTCAGCATGCCCAGAAACTGAGCTTTGATTAAAAATAATCGTAGATTTTGAATCAATTCCAGCCGCAAGAAAAGCCGCGGTAACTTCTTTGGTATTAGATATTAAAATTTTAGGATCTTGNGGAACNGTAATCGCNTGCAAATCAACAACACAAAAAATACATTCAAAATCTTTCTGGAGCTTNACCCAATTACGAATTGCCCCTAAAAAATTTCCTAGATGGAGATTTCCTGTTGGTTGTACTCCAGAAAAAATACGNTTCATTAATACAGACTCAAAAAAGGTTTAACGTCATGCTAGCTTTTTTCCCTTACTTTTCCAAATAATATTGATTTTTGCTGCACCCAATACGTGAATTATGAAAAAATAAATTAATAGACTAGCAAAAATAATCGTACATATTGATAGAATTTTCAAAGNAAGAGAGAAAGTAGTGAAAGCATCTAAATGATGCTCGGAAAAAATCAGAAAAATNGCAAGCACTATGGTAGAAAAGATAATTTTTAAAACTCTTGATTTAATTAGTTTATCAATTTTAAAGTATCCTTTTATTTTTAATAGGTAGAGCAGTGCAAGCGCATTAACCCAGGAAGATAGTGCTGTTGCTAAGGCCAGCCCTACATGTGCCAGTGGAATCATCAAGATGAGGTTAAGAATTAAATTCAAAATCATGGCAACTACCGCAATTTTGACTGGGGTTTTTGTATCTTCTCGTGCAAAAAATCCTGGCGCTAATACTTTAATTAAAATATAAGCAGGCAGTCCCGAAGAAAAGGCAATTAATGCCTTCGCTGTTTGTTGAGATTCAAATTCAGTAAATGCCCCNCGCTGAAACAGCGTGATAACAATAAACTCGGAGAGAATAATCAATGCAACAGACGCNGGAAATGAAAACAAAAGTGAGATTTCTATCGCCTGATTCTGACTTCTTAATGCTTGGGAATATTTTCGTGCNTTTAAATATCTNGAAAGAAGTGGCAAAAGAGCAGTTCCCAGAGCAACCCCAATGACACCAATAGGTAATTGGCTAACTCGATCCGCAAAATAAAGATAAGAAATTGAACCCGTACTTAGCGTTGAAGCTAAAATAATATCTACNAATAAATTAATTTGATANACACCCGCACCNAATGCGGCTGGCATGAAAAGTTTTAATAATTTTTTTATCGCAACNGTAAGTTTTGGNGTAAAAAGTTTTAAATTTAAACTTTTTAGATTTAGAGCAGAAGACATCCATAAAAGCTGAATAATTCCTGCAGCAAAAACTCCCCAAGAAAGTGCATATCCGGCATCTGGAAAATACTCAAANAGAACCGTAAGAAAGAATATCAAAGATAGATTAAGNAAAATCGGAGTAGCTGCAGCCGCAGCAAAATGATTAAAAGTGTTCAAAAGCCCNGCTTGNAGAGAAACAAGAGATATAAANAATATGTATGGAAACGTAATTCTTGTAAATNTTACTGCCAGATCAAATTTTTCAGGATCNTCAACAAATCCAGGAGCGAGAAAATGCATAAAAAAGGGCATAAAAATTTCAAAAATAATGACAAGGAGNAAGAGAAACCAAAATAGAACTGATACTACCCTTGAAGAAAATTGAATAGCNGCATCTTTTCCNGCCCTTTTTATTTCANTGGATAAAACAGGTATAAACGCTGCATTGAAGGCACCTTCGGCAAATAATCTTCTAAATAAATTGGGAAGTTTAAATGCAACAAAAAAAGCATCAGCTACAAAACCAGCACCTACAATACTAGCGATCAAAACATCTCGAATAAATCCAAATATACGGCTTATAAATGTAAGGTAGCCAACAGTAAAAAAGTTTCTAAAAAGTGTCATTTATTGGGCAAAAAATTATTTTTTTATTCTTCGTCTTAACAAGTTAATTTTTTTTCTCCGATTNTAAATTTTCNTTGAAGACTCTTCGGAAATATCAGTTGATTCATATTTTTGATCNTGATTTCTATTTTTTCTTAAAACATTCATCAAGGATTTTTGAAGGCGTTTTATTTTATTTTTATTTTCTATCTTGGAGCNGAAAATATCCTTTACATAAAAAACATCAACGGCTTTTGCTCCATAAGTTGAAATTTTTGCACTGACAATCTGTAATCCTTGATCGGTAAACGTTTTTGTAAGATCGTATAGTAAGGCCGAGCGATCAATACCGTTTATTTCTACAACGGTACAAGAATTGCTAAGATCATTTGTGATATGTATNTGAGGTTGAAAAGAAAAAAGATTTTTGTGTCTTGGGAAAATTTTTTCTTGATCTGCAAAATCTAANTCCTGATCATTTCCCATAGNAACAGATTTAACAACCAATTGCTTAAGAGAGNTTATGTTCTCTAAATCGTCAAAAGCCTTCGTTTTATCTCCGTCCAACCAATAGGGAGAAGATTGGATAGAGAATTCATCAAGCGCACTACCATTAGCCATGGTAAAGATTTTCGCATCCACAATATTCCCACCCACTGAAGCAATTGCCTTGCAAATACGATAGAATAAACCCGGATGATCGGCTGTATAAACCGTAAGATAAGTAATATCTAGTCTACGGTTCACCTCTATATTAACAGCTACATCTAGTTTATGTTTCTCCGCTTTACGAATTAATTTAGCCTGTCTGATATGAGTATCGGTATTTTGTGACATCCAATATGCTGAATAACCTAAATTACTAAATTTTTTAAATTCACTAGAAGGCCAGTGCATTAATTGTTTTCTAAGAATTTTCTTAGAATTCTCAACTTTTTCTTTCAAATGACTGATGGAAAAACCACCAGACATTAAATCCTCAGACGAAGAGTACAATGCGCGTATTAATCCTGCCTTCCAGCTGTTCCAAGTATTAGGACCAACCGCCTTAATATCAGCGATAGTCAAAATAAGCAGAAGTCTTAGTCTTTCTGGGGATTGAACAGATTTAGAGAAATCTTCTACAGTTTTTGCATCACTAACTTCTCTTTGAAGAGCGCTCATGCTCATTAGCAGGTGATTTTCCACAAGCCAAGAAACAGTTTCTGCTTCAGCTGAGCTCATGCCAAGTCTAATGCTAAGTTTTTTAGCAATATCCGAGCCTATTAAAGAGTGATCACCTCCACGACCTTTAGCAATATCATGCAAAAAAAGCGCTACATACAAACACCTGCGCATCTTAACTTTTGGAAAAACTTCGGTCGCCAAGGGATGTTCTTTCTCCATTTCCCCTCTTTCTATCGCAGCAAGAATCCCGATAGCCCGAATAGTATGTTGATCAACGGTGTAGACGTGATACATATCGAACTGCATATGCCCAACGATTCTACCAAAATCAGGAATGAGTTTTCCCAGAATACCGGATTCATTCATTCTCATAAGAGTGACCTCCGGATGCTTAGAAGAAGTCAGTATTTCCAAAAAGATTTGGCTCACCTCTTTGTTTTCGCGAAATTTTTTATTAATTTTTTTTAGATTCTGATTTATGAGTCTCAATGTAGATGGATGAATATCAATTTCAAAATTTTGTGAGATATGGAAAAGACGAAGCATATTTATAGGTTTTTTTGAGAAAATACTTTTTTCATTAATGGTGAGTCGATTCTTAATTAACTTGAATCCTTGAGGTAATTTTTTTCTGGAAATTAATCTTCTCCAATTCACATCGATAGAGCGAAGATTTTCACTCTCTATAGCAGCACAAAAAATTCTGGTTAAATCACCTACTTGTTTTGCCACTAGGTAATAATGCTTCATAAGCCGTTCCACACCCAGAGTGCCCGCATGATCGGTATAACCCATTCTTCTGCTAATCTCAGGCTGGATATCAAAAGTGAGCCTCTCTTCCGCGCCATTGATTAAAAAATGTATATGACATCTTAGGGTCAAAAGAAAATTATAGGCCCTGGTAAGAATCTGCATTTCTGTTTTGGAAAATATTTTTCTGGAAACGAGATTTTGAATCCTTGGCTCTCGATAAACATACCTGGTAATCCAAAAAAGAGTATTGATATCTCTTATACCGCCTTTTCCATCTTTAATATTAGGCTCTAACAAATAGCGAGCGTCACCATTCAACAAGTGTCTTTCGTCTCTTTCTGATAATTTCTTCTTAATAAAATAAGCCTGTTGTGTTTTTAAAATCTTATTATTGAATTTTGTTAAAAATTTTTCATATAACGATCGATCTCCTAATATTATGCGAGACTCCAAGAGACTCGTACGAATTATGATATCTTCTTTTGCTTTTTGAATAGATTCTTCGATAGTTCTTGTTGCATGACCAATTTTTAAATCAAGATCCCAAAGAAAATATAATACGTTACGAACAAATTCCTTACATTTAGATTTTTTTGAATCGGAAATAAGAAAAAGTAGATCGACGTCAGAAAATGGTGCTAATTCACCTCTCCCATATCCTCCTACAGCGACAATAGCTAAACCGAAATCATTCAAACTCTCCTTACCACGCAAAGATTCTAAATTTAAAATCTTGCATATGAGATAAATAATTTGATCAATCAAATAAGTTTGTGCAGAAACTACCTCTCTTCCATCACTTCCCTTTTCGAATTGTTTATGAATTTTCATCCGACCGACATTTAAAACTTTCTTCACAAATCCTAAATATTTTTTTCTAGGAATTGGTTTATTGGAATTGGAATGAATCTTTAAATTCTTTAAAGATGAGATGATTTCTAATCTGTTAAAAATCTTAGAGGAATCTTTAATCTGACCAACACTTACCATATTGAGATCAATCATAAATATTCATAATTAGATAACATAAATCCTAGTNTTCTTTAAATTTAAAGATCATGTGTATGAAAAAATGTTAAATTTTTTCACTTTTGTCTATCAAGAAACTNAGGCATTTCGCTTTGTTTTCTTTAGTTAAGTTAATTTTTTGAAAATCGACATATTCAACTCTATTTTTCCTAAAAATAATATCTTGATTATTTTNAACTTTTTCTTCGATAGTTATTTCCTTCCAAGTTTTTTCAGTATAAATAAAAATATTAACCTGGCAGAACTCATTATTATATTGCCACATTTCAGAAGAAAGCTCTTTATGTCTAAAATCAGGATTGCCGAGTAGTTGGATAATCTCAGCAGCATTTAAACCGACTAGATTTTTCAGCGGTATACTTTTACTTGCTGGATCGTGCTTGCTCGGCATTGATGTTCCGCATGCCTGAAGATACATAGCAGCTAAAAAAATAATGGAAACGTTAGCGAGCGTTTTTTTAAGTTTTTCAAATAAGCTTATCATCAAAAATATTCCAATTTGATACACAAATATTATAGCTTATATTTTTAAGCAATAAGGATTTTAAAAAAATAATCCTAAAGAGAGGGAAATATGAAATTTGATGTTACTGGTATTGGTAATGCTGTTGTTGATGTTATCACCCATACTTCTAATAAGTTTATCAAAGAATCTGGCTTAGTAAGAGGAGCGATGACGCTAGTAAATAAAAAACAGTCCGATATTTTCTACAATACAATAAAAAAGAAAATTGAACTTCCTGGGGGATCGGCAGCTAATACAATGACTGGAATAGCTTCTCTTGGTGGAAAGGGTGCATTTATAGGAAAAGTTAAAAAAGACAATTTAGGTAAGATTTTTAAAAAGGCGATGATTCGTTCACATTTATTTCACCCGACACCGTTTGCAAAATCTGGACCTCCTACCGCACGCTGTATGATTTTTGTAACCCCAGATGCACAAAGAACATTACAAACTTTTCTAGGGGCTAGTATTTACCTTACACCTCAAGATATTGATCGGCGAGTGATTAGCAACAGCAGAATCATTTTTCTTGAGGGATACTTGTGGGATCCTCCAAATGCAAGAAAGGCATTAAAAATTGCAGCTAAGATTGCCAAGAGAAGTGGGGTTATGGTTTCTTTGAGTCTATCGGATCCTTATCTTGTAAAACGCTATCGCAAACAACTCTTGGAGTTTATAAAAAATAATGTCGATGTATTGCTTGCAAATGAATCTGAAGCCAAGGCTTTATTTGAGATTAAAAATTTTAAAGATGTAATCCTGAAAGCGAAGAAAATATGCAGGGTTAGTGCTTTTACACGCAGCGAAAAGGGTTCTGTTGTCGTTGGTGAAGGTTTTGTTGAAAAAATTGAATCTGCTCCGGTGAAAAAGATTTTAGATACAACAGGAGCAGGTGATCTGTATGCAGCCGGCTTTTTGTATGGTCTGTGCAAATCTTATGCACCAACCCATTGTGCAAAGCTTGGTAGCCTAGTAGCTAGCGAAATTATTAGTCATGATGGAGCCAAACCAACGATTCCTCTAAAGCATTTTTTAAAATTTATAAAATAAATGATATCCATAAAAATTAATAAACTATTTGCGAAAGTTAAAGATACGCGCACATTAGTAATCTTCTGCTTAGGATTCGTAAGTGGTTTACCGCTATTGTTAACACTGTCAACACTTTCGTATTGGCTAGCCACGGTAGGAATCAATAAAACAGCCATTGGTCTTTTTGCTCTAGTAGGCATTCCTTACAGTTTAAAATTTTTGTGGTCTCCATTTCTTGATCAGATTTCACTACCTATTTTAAGTAAATTGCTCGGAAATCGGAGAGGGTGGATTCTTTTTACCCAAATATTAGTAATGATATCAATGATCGGTCTGGGTCGTAGCAATCCAGAAATTAATGTTTTTCAAACTGCAATATGGGCTACGCTGCTTTCTTTTTCCTCTGCAAGCCAAGATATAGTAATCGACGGATACCGAGTGGAAATTGAGCGCGATAGAGGCGTCGGTTCATCTGCTATACAATTAGGTTATCGTTTGGGAATGCTAATTTCTGGTGCTGGCGCTATTTATCTTTCAGTATTTTTTCAATGGTCTCAAGTTTTCCAAATCATGGCTTCCCTAATGCTTGTGGGTTCCATTACTGTTTTTCTTAGCCCCAAATCACCAGAAGACAGTCAGAAGAATATTTCTTCAACAGAAGGTACATTTAACTTTGTCAAAGAATGGTTTCTGCAAAATGTATTAGAACCCTTCCGTGAATTCATTACTCGTAGATTTTCTTTTACAATTATTATTTTTATCATCCTGTATAAGTTAGGTGATGCCGTTTTAGGAGTTATGGCAAATCCATTTTATATAGAAATAGGTTTTTCCGCTCAACAAATAGCAACGGCAAGCAAAGTATTTGGTTCATTAGCAACAATTGCAGGCGTCATAGTTGGTGGTCTTTTGACAAGCTCTATAGGTATTTTCAAATCACTATTGATTTGTGGAGTTTTACAGGCTCTATCAAATTTGATGTTTGTTTTCCAATCAATAGTAGGGAATGACTTCTCAATTTTATTTTTAACAATTGGGATTGAAAACCTATCAGGTGGGATGGGTGCAGCGGCCTTTGTGGCTTTTTTATCTTCCTTGTGCAATCGAAGCCATATTATAACTCAGTATGCCTTGCTTACTTCATTAATGGCTTTTGGCAGAACCACTCTGAGCGCAACCGGAGGATGGCTAGCTGATCATCTCTCTTGGCCCATATTTTTTCTTCTGTCGAGCTTCTTGGCAATTCCAGGCTTACTTATTTTGTTATTATTAATGAGGAAGATTAGACTTTTTTTACCAGATAAAACTAATCAAATTTAGTCATTGANCAATTGGTCAAGTTTTTTCTGAACCGATTCTACCGGGATTCTTTCCATTTCGATACCACCGAAATCTTTCGCACAAATAGTTTCGATTTTTCTTTGAAACGGAGAAAATTTTTCAGGCGAGCTTGGTCCGTAAAGAACAAGAAGAGGANTATCAGAAGCCGCAATCATATGCATATTCCCAGANTCATTAGATACGGCAGCCGATAATCTTCTCGACACAGCCATGCTATAGAGTGGACCGTTCTGCATTCCGTGTTCCTCTTGTTCAGGAAAGAGAGCATCTGGAAGTTTTTGTTTTAAGATTGGATACATTTCTTTTTCTTCCGGTCCAAGAAGAAATACTATTTTAACTGACTTGGATTCTAGTCGTTTAGCTAGTTCGATAAAGTTCTCCAAAGGCCAGCATTTCTTTTTACCTCCAGCGCCAGGAGAAAATCCTACATACTTAGGACCGTTAGGCAGAAAATGTGATGCTGTATTTATATATTTGTCGTCTATTTTTAATTGNTTAGAGATTGATGGATTTTTTTCAGTCGCCAATTCTAATAAATTAAGCATTTGTTGAATCATGGATTTTGGTTTTTTATATCCTTTCTCTGGCGACCGACTAGAGAAAAGAAAATTAGCCGATCCAGAAATAAATACAAGATGAGGTATGCGTCTTATAATTAGTGTTGTTAGTACTCTGCGTTGTGTATCAATGATCAAATCGAATTGTCTTTCTTGAAGAGGTCTTGAGAAAAGTTCAGAAAATTTACTTCCAATATTTGCATTATCAATGACCTCATCTAAAAGATCAGATACTAGGGGAGAAAGAATACCATTATAAACGCTAGATCCTTTTCCNGCCAACCAAGTTATCTTTGTTTCAGGAAGTGCATTACGCATAGCTCTAACAAACGGAAGCTTCATTAGACCATCACCAATAAAGTCAAGNCCCACGTAAACAAGTGCAGTTTTTGGTACGTTTTCCAATTCTACTTTGCCATTATCATGTCTTGTTTTTGAAAACTTTAGCTATAGAAAAAATATTATCGCTTTTAACCCTTAGGCCGAGCTTTCTTATACTGTTTTCCATTNACTAGAAAATAAATATCCTCAGCTATATTAGTTGAGTGATCTCCTAATCTTTCCAAAGTTTTTGCCATGAAGAGAAGATGGGTNTGACTATTGAGAGATTTTTGATTTTTGATCATCGAAGAAATAATATTTTTCATTATTTTGTTATACATTTTATCAACTCTNACATCACTTTTCCAAATTTGCATAGCTTTCAGTGAATCTTGTTTAGCATAAGCCTCAACTATATTTTTGAACATCTTGGAGACAAGATTCCCCAGCTCTATGATCGAAGGAGTAAGTAATTGAATAGGCTTGCTAGAGCTTAACAAAGGAGAGCGCTCAGCAATATTTGATGCATAATCAGCAATCCTTTCTATATCGCTAGAAATTTTGAGCGACGCAACTATATTTCTAAGATCTAGAGCCATCGGTTGCCTTAGAGCCAGCAACCGTAGCGATAAATTAGCTACCTCATACTCTAAATTATCGATCTTTTGATCATCTAAAACTATTTGTTTAGCTTTTTTACTATCTCTTTTTCGCATAGCATNTATAGAAGCCTCGATCTGCTCCATAGCNAAATAGCCCATGTCGGTTACCGTTGAATTTAAACGTTTTAATTCCCAGTCATATGATGAAACTATATGTTTTTTCATTATTTTTCCCTCTAACCAAATCTACCAGTAATATATCCCTGCGTTTTTTCATTATCAGGTTTGGTAAATATTTTTTCCGTTTTTCCGTATTCTACTAGGTCACCTAAATGAAAAAAAGACGTAAATTGAGAAACTCGTGCTGCTTGCTGCATGTTGTGAGTTACAATAACGATTGTATANTTATCTTTTAAGCTATCCATCAGCTCTTCTATTCTTGCTGTTGCTATAGGATCAAGAGCCGAACAAGGTTCATCCATTAGAATAATTTCTGGATCAACAGCTATTGCTCTAGCAATACATAATCTTTGCTGCTGCCCNCCTGATAAACTTGTTCCAGACTGATCAAGTCTATCTTTAATTTCTTCCAATAATCCCGCTCTATCCAAACTAGACTCGACAATTTCGTCTAGTTTCTTTTTATCACCAGCTAAACCATGAATTTTTGGTCCATAAGCCACATTGTCATAGATAGATTTAGGGAAGGGATTCGGNTTTTGAAAAACCATCCCAATTCTGGCTCGTAAGGAAACCACATCAAGAACAGAATCATAAATATTGGTACCATCTATTAAAATTGCTCCCGTTACCTTGCAACCCTCAATGGTATCGTTCATACGATTTANACACCTAAGAAACGTTGATTTTCCGCATCCTGACGGACCGATTAGTGAGGTGATTTTATTTCGTTCAATATTCATGGATATTTTATTAAGGGCTTTCTTACCTGAATAAAAAACAGAAATATTCTTAACAGCTATTTTAATGTCTTTATTATCCGTCATATTTTTTTAACTATTTAAAATTACCATTTCTTTTCATATTTTTTTCTGAGTATTACCGCAAGTGAATTCATAAGTATTAGAAAGAGGAGCAANATTAAAGTCCCAGCAGCAGTTTTCTCTACAAACGCTTTCTCTGGACTATCAGCCCAAAGATAGATTTGGACAGGTAATGCTGTTGCTGGATCGTCAAAGCTTACAGGAATATCGACAATAAAGGCAACCATCCCAATCATCAAAAGAGGCGCACTTTCTCCCAACGCTCTCGACATACCAATAATTGTTCCAGTGAAAACTCCTGGCATAGCTAGAGGCAAAACNTGATGCATTACAACTTGAAGATTTGAGGCACCCAGGNCTCTTGCAGCCTCGCGTATCGANGGAGGCACAGCCCTCAAAGAAGAACGGGTGGCTATAATTACTGTAGGAAGAGTCATTAATGCCAATACGCAACCACCTACCACAGGNGCTGATCGGGGCATATGAAATACATTTAAAAAGACGGCTAAGCCTAAAAGACCAAATACAATACTAGGAACCGCTGCTAAGTTGTTGATGTTTATTTCGATAAAATCTGTAAAACGACTTTTCTTAGATAATTCCTCCAAATAAATAGCAGCCATTACTCCAACAGGAAATGACAATGCCAAAGTGATAAGAAGAGTTAAGGCCGTCCCCATAACAGCCCCCNAAATCCCCGCCATTTCAGGTTCCCTAGAATCAGCGCTTGTAAAAAACATAGCATTAAAAGCTGTCCTTAATTGACCACTCTGCTCTAGCTGCTTTATCCATTCTATTTGTTTATCATTAACTCTGCGCATNTCATCCGGAACNTCGGTAGAAATCTTTCCCTTGATATACATATCGATATCATCTGACGCTATCATCCATATTTCCNGTGAAGTCCCAACCCATTCTGGGCGTNCCTGAAGCAAATCAGACAACTTATAAATACCGCCTTGGCCTATTATTTTTTTTAGTGACCGAGTATCTTTTCTACCACTTACTGAAGGAAATCTTTTTAAAAGTGCNTCTTTGAGAATCCCGCCGTAATTGGCTTTTAAAAATTCTTCCTTATCCCCCGNTCTATTGGGATCTATAACTTCCTGAGAGAAATCAATATTGAGTTTGATTTGAGTTTGAAAAAACGCACCTTTTCCTTTTCCTATAAGATTGGAAAAGAATATTACCAAGAATATTAGACCAATAATCGAGGCTAATAGGCCATANAATCTAAAAAGCTTTTCCTTTTTATAGCGATATGCTAGAGAAAATTTNCTGCCAATATGATTNGGGTTATTCATATGCTTCCCTATATTTCTTGACTACCCGAAGTGCAAAAATATTGAGCATTAAGGTTACGACAAAAAGAAATAAGCCAAGAGCAAAAGCNGCTAATGTTTTTGCNCTATCAAATTCCTGATCTCCCACAAGAAGAGTAACTATTTGCACNGTAATGGTGGTAACTGATTCAAGTGGATTAGCCGTTAAATTTGCTGCTAACCCTGCAGCCATAACCACAATCATTGTCTCTCCTATTGCACGAGATATCCCCAATAAAAAAGATGAAATGATTCCCGGCAATGCTGCAGGAATTACAACCTGNTTGATAGTTTCCGATTGTGTTGCACCTAATGCGTAAGAACCATCACGCAAATCATTTGGAACTGCATTCATAACATCGTCCGATAATGAGGAAACAAAAGGTATAATCATGATACCCATTACTCCACCAGCAACAAGNGCACTCTCCGAAGATAGGGAAANCCCCATTGTAGCTCCAAGGTCCCTCACAAAAGGACCTACCGTTATAGCCGCAAAGAATCCATATACTACTGTAGGGATTCCGGCCAAAATCTCTAATAATGGCTTTACGGTAGCTCTAAATCGAGATGTTGCATATTCGCTCATATAAATTGCAGACATTAGGCCNATAGGCCCAGCTATTATCATGGCTACCAGNGTCACTAATAGCGTTCCCGTAAATAGTGGTAGNATGCCAAATTGTCCTGAGCTTCCCACTTGATCTTCACGAATCGCTANTTGAGGACTCCATTCAAGGCTGAAGAAGAATTCGCTAAGAGGAACAAGATTGAAGAAACGCAAAGTCTCNAAAAGCAGCGATAATATAATCCCCGCTGTTGTTAATATCGCTATAAACGAGGCAACACCAAGNACANACCCAATAATTTTTTCTACTTTGTCGCGCGCAGGAAAATTCACTCCAATTTTTTTCCAAGATCGAATAAATAGCGCCACAGCCAAAGCTGGAGCAAGTATTGTCAAAATTAAATTGCTNCTTTCTNTCAGTGTATTGTNATGTACCGCTGCTTCAGGAAGCAGAGAAAGGGGATCTTTTACCGTTTTCACTCCCTGAGCTATCGCTTTAATAATACCGTATGTTAAGTCCTCTGATTGCNTGATTGCTTCTTGTGGCAGAGCACTTAATACCATCTCCCTGATGAAGAATCCTTCAAATATATACCAAAAAAATATTAAAATAATTGGAGCAAGAATTACTGATAAAAGAATATANAAACCATGATAGTTTGGTTGTGAGCGTAACTGACTTATGTCACCACTAGTGCTTTGAACTGATTTTTTCTTCCCTAAAAAATAGCCAGCAAAAGAAAGAAAAAGCACCGCTATTAGAATATACTGCCAACCCATTGCATATTCTTCCTACTCCTTATTTACCCCAAAAACAAGCAGACCTTGNCNCCCTTTGGGGTAGATACAAGGCTTTTGCGAATAAATAAATTTTAGAAGCTATTGTTTTACTCAAGTTTAGCTTTTTTGGTATCTAAAGAAACCATAGCTGCAGCACTTTTTGCGATTTCGTCTCTGTTTGTTTTGGGAAGAGGAATCAGACCTTTGTCTGCCAAATAGCCGTCATTACCCCATGTAGCCTCTGCAGTGAATTCAACCACATATTCTTTCATTCCCGGAATCATATCTATGTGATCTTTCTTTACATAAAAGAATAGCGATCTNGAAATTTTATATTTTCCANACGCAATATTATCGAAAGTCGGATTCACACCGTTCACGGTACTTCCNTGAAGCTTATCAGCATTCTGNTCCAAGAAACTAAANCCAAAAACTCCCAATGCGTTTGGATTAGCNTCAAGTTTTTGCACAATCAGATTATCGTTTTCGCCTGCTTCAATATAGGNACCGTCCTCACGGATAGCATAACAGGTTGCTTTGAACTTCTTCTTATCACTTTTCTTNAGAGCTTTAAGATCGGGNAATGTTTTGCATCCACCACCCATTGCAAGTTCGGCAAAAGCGTCCCTTGTTCNAGAGGTTGGAGGAGGCCCTAGCACTTCGATCTTCACGTNAGGAAGCTTTGNATCTATATCACTCCACTTGGTGTNCGGATTTTTAGTCATTTTGCCATTCACAGGAACNTCNTTTCCAAGAGCTAAGAAGATTTGCTGAAGTGTAATTGACATTCTTTTNGCTTTTTTAGAGCTAGCAAATACAATTCCNTCAAAACCAATTTTCACTTCAGTAATATCCAAAATCCCGTTTTCGGCACATCTCTTTACTTCTTGATTCTTAATCCTTCTTGAAGCATTAGTTATATCAGGATGCCTGGATCCTATGCCTTTACAAAAAAGCTTTAATCCACCGCCAGATCCGGTGCTTTCAACAATNGGGGTTGGAAATTTATTTTTTTTACCAAACGCCTCAGCAACAGCGGTAGAAAAAGGAAAGACCGTTGATGATCCTACGATATGTATCGTATCTCTTGCGTTAGCAAAAGATGTTCCAACTAAAAGAAAAGTTATAGCAATTATTACTTTTTTCATATTGANCTCCACATTACCAATCTATTTGCATCCTCATTTGAAAGATACTTGGCTCATCACCGCCGTTAACAGCGTCATTATCAGCCATCACTTTAATATACTCCGCTCTCATGACAACGTATGGATTTGCGTGCCAATTGACAGCGCCAGTCCAAGTATGTTGCCCACCACCCTGTACGTCACCATCAGTCATATTCGCAGTTGTATATCGGACCGCTAGACCTAGTGCTCCGAGTCCACCATCNGAAAGATTTTTCTTTGGTTTAATTCGACCAAATNTACCNNTCTTAGGTTTATAACTACGGCCTTCACCAGTNAGGTAATACCAACCTTCGACATAGCNAGCTGAAAAATNGAGATCATCATTGGTTTCTCTATTAACATCGATCTGGAAATATTCCGCTTGCATACCAAAAGGACCATGACCAAACGCAAGTTCAGGTCCAACAACTGTATAATTGTCTACAAATGCAATCGCACCAGTATTTAAAAAATTAACAGTCGTTTGATGTGAATGAGGCTGATCATCAAAGTCTACAAAACTAGCATTATCACCCTGCTTTTGCCATCTTCGAACGCTTATGCCTGTATGGACGAAATGATTAGCTTTTTTATCATAAACTGGAGCAACAGTAAGCCGTCCAGCAATGCCCCAACCTTCATCGGTTTCATCACCATCTCCAACGGCGACATGTTCACCATGTACTGCTGTTGAGAAATTCCAATTTTTTCCATTAAAAGAAACGCCAATACCTTCTGCTCGTCCAGGAATCCATTGGATATCATCAGTGAAGGCTCTTTCTTGAAAGTTTTGATATTTCGAGCTGGTCATTTCTTCCAAACTGAATGGGATCTTATGGTTTCCAACCCACACCCTCATTCTATGAAATTTTTTCTTCAATCCAAGATATTCAACATAAAGGTCTTTTGTAGAAACTGCGTTATCGGCCAAATCCATTTCCATCTTATAGCCCCAGTTTTTATACATTTTTCCCTTCATGCCGATACGAGCACGTCTAAATTCCGTTCCAGAACCCATGGCTGTCACATCATCGTCATACCATGTGGAATCAAAATGAATACGTCCAAATATTTTAGCAGTAAATTTGCTGCATTCTAAAGTCATGAATGCTTTAGACTTAATTTTACATCCTGGCGAGTCTCCGTCCATCTTATTGACGGATTGCTTTAGCTTTCCTACTGCATCTTGTAAGGCATCAATTTGATCCTGGGTTGAATCAGCCGCATTTACCATCCCCCCAACCGTTGATGCAACTAAAAGTAGACAAGAACAAATTCCAAGAGTCCTAAGTGTTTGTTTAAATGTTGTCATAATTTTTCTTCTGTAAAACTTTAAGACCGTTGAATACCTCCGAACATATTTCCTTTTGGCCACGACAGCAATCTTCGGTTAAAAATTGTAAAAGTTTAGACATCTGGTCGTAATTTGCCTTGTAAATGATCGAGCGATTTAATCTTTTTGGAATTACAAGTTCAGCATTTGCAAGATGGGTGAGATGAAAAGATAATGTAGATGGGGGTATATTAAGACCTTCTGCAATTTTGCCTGCCGCTACTCCATCTGGACCTGCTGTTACAAGCATGCGAAAAATCGATAAGCGTGTTTCCTGTGATAATGAGGAAAGAGCCTGTACAGCTACACTTAATTGCATACTAAAAAAAACTTCTCATGAGCTCTTTTAATTAATATGCGCTATATTATTCTATATTTCTAAAAATATCAAAATATATTTTTATAAAAAATTAAAAAAACTTTTTTTCATACTCACATTCATTATTAATGAGACAACGATCACATAGTGGGCTTCTCGCTTTACAAATATACCTACCATGCAAAATTAACCAATGATGGGCATCCTCAAGTGCCCAATTGGGTAACACCTTGAGTAAATTCCTTTCAACTTCTAGGGGGGTTTCCCCCACAGCAATACCGATGCGATTGGATAACCTAAACAAATGAGTGTCCACAGCAATAGTTGGTTTATTGAATGCAATATTTAAAACAACATTGGCAGTTTTTCTGCCAACCCCGGGGAGAGTCATTAATTCTTCCCTTGTGGAAGGAACCTCACCATTATATTTCTTCAAAAGAATCTTGGATAGCATAAGAATATTGTGAGCCTTTGCATTGAATAAACCTATATTTTTGATCGCCTTAATAAGATTCTTTTTTCCCAATGTAATAATTTTTTTAGGATTATCAGCAATTTTGAACAGTATTCTAGTGGCCCTATTTACTCCCTTATCAGTAGCTTGGGCAGATAAAACCACGGCAACTAAAAGTGTAAATGTATTCTTATAGTAGAGCTCACCTTTAGGTTTTGGATTTGATATCTTAAATTTCCTAAATATTCTATTTATTTTATTTTTTTGCATATATTATGAAATATATAAATATTACTTACGGATAGAAGGCTGTGAAAAACAAAAACATTACTAATAAAATACCAATTTTAAATATTATTTTATACCCTCATCGTAGTTTAAGTCCAAAAGGCTTCTTGATACTCATGCTATGTATTATTTTTGTCAGTTTTTCTATTGGCGCCTTTTTTATGCTTAAAGGTGCTTGGCCTGTATTTGGGTTCTTTGGCCTAGATGTACTTCTAGTCTACATTGCATTCAAAGTTAATTATCATAATGCAAAGCGATACGAAAAAATTAGACTTTGGGAAAACAGCCTTATCATTAAAAAGAAATCAGATAATGGAAAATCTAATACTTGGAAATTTAACCCGTATTGGGTAAGGCTGGAAATGAAAAAAAGCCAGTCAAGATCCAGCGATTTGAATTTATCATCACACGGCAAAACAATATCTATTGGATCTTTTCTTTCAAATCAGGAAAAAGAAGAAGTAGCTAATACCCTATTACTTCATCTCAAGAAACTTAGAGTCTCAACAACAAGATAATTTATTTTTAGAAACTACGCAGGAAGAGATGAATAAGAAATTTTCTCCCCTTATTTTGCTTTTTTTGTTATCTGCAATTTGGGGCTCTTCCTTCGCATTTATCAAGATTGGAGTTTCATCAATTCCACCTTTAAGCATGGCAGCGTTAAGGCTTTGTATCGCCGGCATGTTTCTGTGGTCATATATAAAATATAAAAATATAGAGTTACCACAGGCATGGAAACAGTGGATTCCATTTTTAGTAATTTCGATGTTTGGTAATGCCATACCATTTTCCTTAATTAATTGGGGGGAAACTAAAATCGATAGTGATCTTGCCGCAATTCTAATTGGCACAACACCTATTTTTACAATATTTCTTGCTCACTTTTTAACTGAAGACGAAAGATTATCCCGTAAAAAAATTTTTGGGGTTTTTCTTGGATTTTTAGGCATCATGATATTGACCGGCATAGATACTGTTCGAGATACAGATCAAAATCCTTTATCGCAGATAGCCATTATTGTATCAGCAACCAGCTATGCCTTTGCGATCGTTTATGCTCGCAGAATCAAGAAAACATCACCCTTGGTGATTACTGCGGCATCCACGATAGGCGCAGCTTATATTATGTTAATTATTGCTATTCTTTTTGACAATCAATGGATATTTAATATTGCAAGTCACTATCCATCCTTGCCGTCACTTGTTTCGGTGGGCTTCCTTGGAATATTAAATACAGCATTGGCGGGTATACTATTTTTCTACATACTCCAAAAGAACGGTGCAATATTTACAGCACAATGTAATTTTTTGATTCCCATTTTTGGAATTTTTTGGGGTTTCTTGTTCCTGGGTGAAACGATAACGATCAAATCTGGACTAGCATTAGCATTTATTCTTTCAGGAATTACNGTTATCCAAAAAACAAAAATTATGATTAGGGGATCAAAGACAAAAAATAAATCCTACTAATCCTTTTCTGTTTCTTCCTCATTCATGAATTTGGCTTGGCCTTGATTTTTTTCNGGATCAAATCTTTCTGGTTTTGGTGTTTTACAGAATTCTAGAAAAGCTTTTCCTTCTTGCCCTTTAGATTCATAAAATTCTTTAANNCTTGTATATCNACAAAGTTCGTGCCCAAAAACTAAATAACGATATCTCGATTCATGCCAATAACCTTCNGCAATTCCAGTNCTCCTAACATAACCAGATTCCTCAAGCGCCTGCTGGGATAAATAAAAATAATGTATNGCACTTAAAAATTTNTCATGTAAAGCGCGCATTGACCGTGAATTAGTGGGTAATTCCATCATTTCTACATCAGAAGTTGTTCCTATTTTTTCTTGTAAATATTTTTCGACAATTTCTTCACCAGTAATAAACTCTAAAGCCTCCCTAGCATCTTCTCTGCTTCGATTACCCTCGAAAAGACGACTTTGGATAATAATAATTCGACCAAGATATTGATTTTTCTCATCTATAAGCTTTANATACGACTCTGCGTCTTCTTCCGACAAGCTATCGCAAGAAGTAAGGCCAAGACAAAAAATCATGAATATTGGTAAAAATATTTTTTTCATTTCTGATTCTAATTAAATAATATAAAAAAATTCTATAAAAATCNNATTAAGTCATTGAAAAAATTCTAAACAANAACTTTATCCCCCAAATTTGTGGATAAGGNTGTTANNAAAGCTGCTTTTTTTAACAGATTCCTTTGCGNTATAAGGGTTCTGGTTAATTGCATAAAAAATAGGCATAAAATTTATATACTATTAAGTCACTGATAATAAGATAAATTACTTTATTTNAAGATTGTCAATTATAAATTTTTTATAGCTTTCAAAAAAAGCGATTAAAATAACAAAAAAGTCATAATCTGTGAACAAATATCTATTTTTTCTTTTTAANATAGCTGATTTACAANCTAAAAACATCTTCCATTGAATAAAAACCAGAAGATTTCTTAGCAATCCATTCGGCCGCAAATATTGCGCCTCTGGCAAAAATAGCCCTATCCAGGGCTTCATGTCCAAACGTAATAGTTTCGCTTTTACTAGAAAAGGTTACAGAGTGCTTTCCAGCGACATTTCCTTTGCGAATAGAAGTAAAATCAATAGGAAATTTACTCGTTTTTCCAGAAGATTTTAACAAGTGNGGTATNTTGGATAGTGGTAATTTTATTTTTTTNCCCCTCGCANCAGCNAGACCAAACGAAATAGCGGTTCCCGAAGGTGCATCCACTTTGTGGCGGTGATGANTGTCGGATATATTAACATGAAATTCTTCTTTTAATCGTTGTGACAAGCTTTCTACGAAAGAGATAAGCAAGTTAATCCCAAGACTCATATTGGATGCATAAAGAATTGCCGTCTTTTTTGACGCTAATTTTAGTTTTCTTTCCTGAGTTGCAGTTAAGCCAGTTACACCAATAACGTGGCAAACTTTACACGACTGGGCAAGCTTAACATGATGCATAACTGCCTTTGGAGATGTAAAGTCCACAACAACNTCAACATTGCTAAACAACACCTCAGGATCATCGGAAATATGAATCCCAATTTTTTTTGTTCCTAGGACATTTCCTATATCCTTTCCAATGTAANCANTAGATTTTTTTTCTGATCCACTTATAAGCNTGAAAGATCGATTCTTGACTAATTCTGCAAAAATTAATCTCCCCATACGTCCAGTTATTCCAGCAATGCCTATTTTAATTTTTTTCAAAATAAACCTTTTTTAATGATAAAAATATACAAACAAGAAGCCCTTAAACAGATAAAAATTAATTTTTTAAATCTTTGAAAATCTCTTTTACTTTAGAAAAAAAAAGTAACCGAATCTGGCTGTGTTGTTTCATCATCACTAATATTTTCAAACTCTTTTAATAAATCTTTTTGTTTTTTAGTTAGGTTTTTTGGAGTCTCCACAGATGCGTGAGCGTACATATCTCCAAAACTTTCCTGATTCATTACTGGCATTCCTTTATTTCTTAATCTAAATTGATCTCCAGTTTGAGTGCTTCCGGGAATNTTTAAAGANGCTTTTTTGCCATCGGGTGTTGGGATCTCAATTGATCCACCCAAACANGCAGTAGCCATAGTGATCGGAATCTGACAATGAATGTCATTCCCCTTTCTGTGAAAAATTTCATGAGAAGCAACAGAGATAAAGAGATATAAATCACCGGCAGGTCCACCGTTCAATCCAGCTTCNCCCTGTCCNGACAATCGAATTTGATTACCATTATCAATTCCTCCTGGAATGTTCACGGAAAGTGTTTTTTCTTTTTTCACCCTTCCGGAGCCACTACAATTGGTGCACGGATTCTCAATAACTTGTCCTGATCCACNGCAACGTGTACATGTTTTNTCAATCATAAAAAATCCNTGTTGTGCTCTTACAGTACCTCTNCCTTGACAAGNGTTACACTCNATCTGACCACTATTGCTTGAGTCTCCGCTNCCTGTACAAGAATCACACGTAACATAAGTNGGNANTGGAATTGTAGTTTTCTTACCAGAGTAAGATTCCNACAATGTAATTTCAATATCNTATCTTAAATCNTTCCCCCGGTTAACCCTTGCTCTTNCTCTTCCTCTTCCTCTTCCTCGACCAGAAGATCCAAAAAAATCGTCAAAAATATCNGAAATATCNGAAATATCNGAAAATGGGTTACCNCTAAATCCCCCTGGTCCACCAGCACCCTGATTTACTGCGTCATGACCAAACTGATCATAGCCAGATTTTCTTTGAGGATCACTTAAGATTCCATACGCTTCGCTAATTTCTTTGAATTTTTTCTCAGACTCAGGGTTACCTGAATTTTTATCTGGATGGTATTTTAGAGCAAGTTTACGATACGCTTTCTTTAAATCGCCAGCCGACACATCACGACCAACCCCAAGCACCTCGTAGTAGTCTTGTTTTGACATTTTTTAGTGAAGTTAAATTTTTATTACTTAAATATATTTGAGGTCTCCGCATATCAAAAACTATGCTGATTTTTTCCGATCCCCGTCGTCTTGATCCTTTTTATCTTTATCTCCAGACTTTGCCTTCTCACCATCTACTTCCTGAAAGTCTGCATCTACTACTTTTTCTTCTTTTTTTCCAGTCTGATCGGTGGATCCCTGGGCCTTTGTGTTCTTTGCTTTTGCCGCCTCTGCAGCTTGAGCTTCTTTATACATAGCCTCCCCAAGTTTCATTGCCGACTTGGAAAGAACTTCCATTTTTTGTTTCACTTCATCTGACTTTTTGCCTTTTATTGCTTCTTTGAGCGCATTAAGATCTTTCTCAATTGCACTTTTTTCCTGAGTAGAAATTTTGCTACCATGCTCCTTAAGACTCTTTTCTGTTGTGTGAACCAGTGATTCAGCTTGATTATTAATTTCCGCCTCCTCCTTACGCTTCTTATCTTCACTAGCATGTTTCTCTGCATCTTTAACCATTTTATCAATTTCTTCATCGGTCAATCCACCAGAAGCTTGGATTTTAATTTTTTGCTCCTTCCCGGTCGCCTTATCCTTAGCAGAAACATTCACTATTCCGTTAGCGTCAATATCAAAAGCAACCTCAATTTGAGGAACGCCTCTTGGTGCATTAGGTATACCCACTAAATCGAACTGACCTAAAGCCTTGTTGTCCGCAGCCATTTCTCTTTCACCTTGGAAGACTCGAATAGTAACCGCAGTTTGATTATCCTCTGCCGTGGAAAAAACCTGACTTTTCTTCGTAGGAATAGTGGTATTCTTATCAATCAAACGTGTGAATACTCCTCCTAAAGTCTCTATTCCTAAAGACAGTGGAGTGACATCTAAAAGCAAAACATCTTTAACATCTCCTTGTAGCACGCCACCTTGAATAGCAGCTCCAGTTGCCACTACCTCGTCAGCGTTAACTCCTTTATGAGGCTCTCGACCAAAAAATTCCTTCACTCTTTCAACAATTTTAGGCATTCGAGTCATGCCACCAACAAGAATCACTTCATCAATTTTGCCAGCAGAAATACCAGCATCCTTAAGAGCTGATTCGCAAGGTTTAATGGTATTATCCACCAAATCTTCAACCAATTTTTCTAGTTTAGCTCTAGAAATTTTAATATTTAAATGCATAGGGCCCGACTGATTAGCTGTCACAAAAGGGAGATTAACCTCTGTTTCGGTAGATGAAGAAAGTTCAATCTTTGCCTTCTCTGCAGCTTCCTTAAGTCTTTGCAAAGCTAATTTATCTTGTCTTAAATCTACCCCATTTTCTTTGTTAAATTCGTCAGCAAGATAATCGATAATCCTTTTATCAAAATCTTCTCCACCCAGAAATGTATCACCATTGGTTGATTTTACTTCAAAAACACCATCGCCGATTTCTAAAATCGAAATATCAAAAGTACCCCCACCTAAGTCATAAACAGCGATGGTTCCTGTTTTCTTTTTATCCAATCCATAAGCCAAAGCAGCAGCCGTAGGTTCATTAATAATTCTCATAACCTCTAAACCAGCTATTTTGCCCGCGTCTTTTGTAGCCTGCCTTTGTGCATCGTTAAAATAAGCAGGGACAGTAATAACCGCCTTCTCAACTTTTTCACCAAGTTTGGCTTCCGCTGTTTCTTTCATTTTTTGCAAAATAAACCCACTAATTTGGCTAGGAGAATATTTTTTACCTCGAGATTCGATCCAAGCATCACCACTTTTTTCATCAGCAACTATTTTATAGGGAACCATGTCCTTATCTTTAGAAACCATAGGATCGTCAGAGCGACGACCAATTAATCTTTTGATAGCAAAAAGGGTATTCTCGGGATTTGTTATGGATTGTCTTTTACTAGCTTGACCTACTAAACGTTCACCTTTTTCTGTAAATGCAACCATTGAAGGCGTGGTACGAGCTCCCTCACTATTTTCAATTACCTTAGGATCCTTACCATCCATAAATGCAACGCAGGAATTAGTTGTGCCTAAATCAATGCCTATTATTTTACTCATTTTATACTATATTATCTCCTCGTTCTTTCTGATTGACCTTTATATAAGGATTCAATTTCATAACTACAATGATTTAATTAAATTTTATTTTATTTTTTTCTCTTCGCTATTTTTCATATTACTTTGTTGTTTTTTAGCAATCCCGACTTTTGCGGGTCTAATCAGACGATCGTATAAAAGATAACCGACTTCAATAACCTCAACAACCGTTCCATCAGCTTTGTCGCTATCCTGAACCTCAAACATAGCTTCGTGCAGATTGTGATCAAAAGGTTCCCCTAAGGGAGAAATTTTAGAAATTTGGAACCGCTCAAAAACTGCAGAAATTTCTTTCTGAATCGCACCGATACCTATAAATAAATTATTTAATAATTTATTTTTTTTAACTTCATCTTGAGGAATGCTACGTAAAGCTCTTTCTAGATTATCAAAAACGGGTAATAGTTTTTCAATAAAATCGGCATTGTAATATTTTAATTTATCCTCTAGCTCTTTTGAGAATCTTTTCCGCAAATTTTCCATATCTGCCATAGATCTAAGAAGCTGATTCTTAAGCAAAGCAATTTCTTCCTGTGGAGATTCTTTTTTGGTCTCCTGCTTTCGATCCTTGGATTCTTTATCTTTAGAAACACTAGATTTTGCTTCCATTTTTATTGATTCTTCTGGGTCTTTAGATTGATTATGTATTTCTTTATTCACTGTATATTTTCCTATTTTTTCGTAACAAGAAATCCAACATATAAAGTCAAGATTCAGTCCTTATGTAGTGAGGAAAGGTTTGCAGGTCAATAGATGTTTAATTTTTAATGATTTTATTGAAAATTACTTAAGGTATACTGAAAGTCAAAATGAAAAAAATGTTAAAATATCAAAATATCGTCATCGCCAGCCACAACAATGGGAAGGTGCTGGAATTAAAAAATTTGTTTTCTAAATTTTCAACAAAAATTATTCCCGCAAAAAAATTAGGTCTATCTGAGCCAAAAGAAACGGGGAAAACATTCGAAGAAAATGCAAAAATCAAGTCCTCAGAAGCAACCAGATTATCGAACTTACCAGCGATTGGGGACGATTCCGGTCTAGCAATTAGTGCATTAAAAGGAAAACCTGGGATCTATTCTGCTCGATGGGCGGGTCCTGATAGAAATTTTACCTTAGCGTTTGATAAAATTTTTCAAACTTTATCGAAAGAAAAGGAACATAAAGCAGAATTTATTTGCGCAATTGCGCTGAGCCAACCTACAGCAAATGGCTTTAGAACAAAAACCTATGTCGGAAAAATTAATGGTAATATCTCTTGGCCCCCAAAAGGAGATAAAGGATTTGGTTACGATCCGATATTTACGCCATATGGATATAAGATAACTTTTGGTGAAATGAATCCAAACTTAAAGGACAGAATCAGCCATAGAGCAATAGCATTCAAAAAGCTATTAAATGCTTTTTATAACTAGTCTTTATTAAATGCTGTATCTGGTTTTTGAATTACCTTCAAGTTACCTCTTTGCACCTCTAAAATGGCCAAGTTTCTTTCGGTAATGCCTTCAGATGTGAATCGAAAAATTCCATCCAACCCCGAAAAGCCCTTTTGATTGGCTAAATTACTTGAGGGAAAAGATTCTTTATCGGATTCATCTTTATATAAGTGAAAAATAAGTGATATGGAATCATAAACAATAGAGCTTAATCTTAAAGGGGTTTCGTTAAAATAGTCCTTATATCTAGAAACAAACTTAGACCACCTTTTTAGTTCCGGAGCAGCAAACCAACCGCCCAGTAATGGTGGTTCGGTACCTAACGAAACATCCGCCCATTGCATAGTGCCTAAAAATTTTATTTTCTTCGGATCAACATCATAAAAGGCAAGCAACGTGGCAACTGTTTTTAAAACCCTCCCTCCGAAAGGTAAAAAAACGCAATTGAAAGGGGGATCTCCTAATGTATCTATATTCTCCAATCTTGATAATGCTTTTTTCGAATATTCATCCTCTTGATCTATCAATTCTTTCCGCCTTTCCAACAAAGCCGCATGTCTTAATGGATAATTGGAAAATTTCTTAATTTCTTCAGAAAAATCTTTAGATTGTGGATCTATAAAGATTTTCTTTATGAAAGAAATATTATTTATAGCAGAAGACTCCTCAAGAATTTGATAAACGATTTTCCCATAATTATTATTTGGTATTACCGCTCCTAAGTCCTTGCAACCTTGATCAGCCGCATAAGCAACAACTGTATTAATGGGATCATCAGGCATAAAACCCATCAAATAAACACCATCACCTGACACCTTCTTATCAGTAGAAAGAGCAATAATAGGGATATTTCTCTCCTTCATAATTTTAGAAATTGCAAAAACAGAATTTGAAAAAACAGGACCAATAATTATATGAACATCATGTTCAATTGCCTTTTCGGCCGCTTTTCGCGCTCCTTGTGGATTACCTTTTGTGTCGAGTGGATATAAATAAATCTCATCATTTTTATTATCAAAAATAGCCATTTGCGCCGATTTCAAGAGAGCATTACCTAGAAAAGAATCTGAACCTGAAAGTGGAAGTAAAAGCCCAACTCTCAATTCATCTTTTTTTAAAATCGTTTTTTCAATTTCCGGATCCTCCAACAGGAGAGTTTTTTCTTCAATTTTTGAAAATTTCTTCTCTACATTAGTTGATTCAACCACAGCATCTATTTCCTCTTCTACAACACTTTCTTCGGATGTTCCCATCCCGATTAAATCTTCAATTTTACTCTCACATCCTGCTATAGTTAGAATAAAAAGAAGAACTAGAGCAACAACTAGAGAAAAGTTTTGTTTCCTGAGGAAAAAAAGAAAATTTGATTCCAAAAAAAGTTTTTTTATCATTTTTTTATTTACTGACAAATTGATTAATTAAAAAACTAATATTCTATGAATAAAATTACGTCACAAAGTCAAAAATACCATCAACTATTGGTCCCAGGTTTATATATTGTATCAACACCTATTGGAAATTCATTAGACATCAGCTTACGCGCTCTTAATGTCTTTTCAAGGGCGGATATTATCATTTGTGAAGATACCCGGATAACAAAAAAATTGTTATTTATGCATAATATAAAAACACCGCTCATGCCTTATCATGAATTTAATGCTGAAAGAACAAGACCTTCCATAATAAAAAAGATTGAAGAGGGAAAGGTAATTGCATTAACAAGCGATGCCGGAACTCCACTTATATCAGATCCTGGGTATAAGCTTGTCAGGGATTGCATAAATAAAAATCTGCTTGTCACTAGTATACCCGGGGCTTCATCAGTTATCGCATCGCTAACAGTATCTGGTTTACCAACTAATGAGTTCTTTTTTGGTGGTTTTTTACCAAAGAAAAGACTAACGAAAATTAAAAAATTAAAAAGTTTAGCCAATATATCCAGCACAATTATTTTGTTTGAGAGCGCAAAACGTTTGCTTTCTTCATGTAAAGATATTTTAAATATTTTTGGATCAAGAGAAGCGGTTATTGTTAGGGAATTAACAAAAAAACACGAGGAAGTAATGAGATTAGTGCTACCCGATTTGATAAATCACCTGAAAGATAAAGAATCAATTAAAGGTGAGGTTGTAGTTCTTATTGGACCAAATAAAAATACTGAAAAAAAAGAAGTAACTGACGAAAAAGTTAGCGAAGCTATACAGAGTATGGTCAAATTCATGTCCGTTAGAGATATAGGAAACACTTTATCTAAACTAATTAATATGAAAAGAAAAGAAATCTATAGAATTGCTCTCTTAAAGAAAAAAAAATAAAAATGGTAAAAAAGATCCAAATATTTTTTATTTTACTGATTATTATCCCTCTTCTTCATGGCTGTGCCACAGGTGTTGCTGTCGGGAGCCGCGCTGGGATATCAATAGCTGAGGAGCGAGGTTTGGGAGGGAATATAGACGACGCAACAATAGAAACAAAAATTGCTGCATTATGGTTACAACATGATCCAAAAATTTTTCTTAAAGTAGGATCGGAAGTTTATGAAGGAAGAGTGCTATTAACGGGAATAGTTGATAACCCTGAACATAGATTAGAGGCTGCTAAATTAGTGTGGCAAATTGATGAAGTTAAGGAGGTAATTAATGAAATTCACGTCACCGAAAGAGGTGTAGACAGCTATCTTAAAAGTAGCTGGATAACGGCTAAGCTGTTGAGTAAAATGACATTTGATAAAAGGATTTTATCAATTAACTACAATATCGAAACGGTAAATCAAATTATATATATAATGGGAATAGCACAAAACCAGGAAGAATTGGACAGGATAATCCAACATGCTAAAAATATTGCAAACGTTAAAAAAGTAATCAACTACGTAAGGATCAAGCGTTGATTTGAATCATTGATTAATTAAAGAGACCAAAAATGAAAATATCCGTTGCCATTCAAATGGACTCAATAGAAGGGATTAACACTAAAACAGATACAACTTATCTTTTAGCTTTAGAGGCCAAAAAAAGAAACTACACGATATATCACTATCTGCCAGAAAGTCTCTCATTAGTAGATGGTAAATTAGTAGGAAAATTAAAGAAAATAGCATTTTCAAAAACAAAAACTGGATTTTGTACAGTTGGAAAAGAAATTAAAAAACCCTTGGATCAGTTTGATATTATTTTAATGAGACAGGATCCTCCATTTGATATGTCTTACATCACCTCGACATTTCTCCTAGAACATGCTGGAAAAAAAACAATCGTCATCAATAATCCTATAGCCGTACGTAATTCGCCAGAAAAATTACTAGTTACTCATTTCAAAGATATAATTCCCAAAACCTTAATCACATCTGATTTAAAAGAATTAACCAACTTTAAAAGAAGATATAAAAATATTGTAATAAAGCCTTTGTACGGTTATGGAGGTAGAGAAATAGTACACCTTACAAAAAAAGATAAAATTTCTAATATAATCAATAAAATTTCAGGGATAAATCAGTCACCAGTAGTAGCTCAAAAATTTCTTCCTGAAGTCAAAAAAGGTGATAAGAGAATTATTTTAATTAATGGTAGTCCAGTTGGAGCTGTTAATAGAATACCAAAAAAGGGGAATTTTATAGCAAATATGCGTTGCGGTGGAGTTCCAAAAAAAACTCACCTAACAAAGCGAGATCTTCATATATGCAATCGTGTTGGGCCTCTTTTAAAAAGGAATGGATTATTTTTAGTTGGGCTTGATGTTATTGGAGATTACCTAACTGAAATAAATGTCACATCCCCAACAGGAATCCAAGAGATTAATCGTTTGAACAAGTGCAGATTAGAAGAAAATTTTTGGAATTCTATAGAAAATAATTTTTAGCCCAAGTTTTCTGACAACATAGGGCCAAGATCTTGTTTACCAAAAATATGAATGTGAAAGTGGGGAACTTCCTGTCCTCCTAACTTTCCTATATTTGACAAAATTCGGTAACCCTCTGTAGAAAGATCAAGATCTTTTGCTATTTTTCCTACTGCTTTAAAAAAAGAAGATATCTCTTCTCCAGATGCATTTTGAGAAAAATCATCAAAAGATATATACTTGCCCTTTGGGACCACTAAAACATGAATCTTGGCTTGGGGATTAATATCTTTAAAAGCCAGACAATGATCATCCTCATAAACTTTTTCACAAGGTATCTCTTTTCTTAGAATTTTAGCAAAAATATTATCGTCACTATAGCTCATATTTTTTTTCTCTTTGATTTTTCAATAATCCCCGATGTTCCTTTTCTTCTATCAAGCTCTTTCCAAATTTGTTCGGGTTTAATGCCTCTTTCTGCCCATAAAACTAAAAGATGATATAATAAGTCTGCGCTCTCTTGAATGGTTCTTTTGGGGCTTTCTTTTAATGCCGAATCAACCACCTCTTTAGCTTCTTCTTGCACTTTTTTACAAATATAATTCTTTCCCAAAGAAAATAACTTAACAGTATAAGAATATTCTTTTTCTTTAGGATCCAGCTTTTTTCTTCGCCTTATAACATCATATAAAAGACTTAAGATAAATTTTTTTTGTTTTTTAATATTCATGTGCCCATTCCATTTACTTCTAATCGTATCGGAATTCCTTTTCTTTTCATAAATTCTTTTGCTTCTACAATTGTATGAATACCAAAATGAAAAATAGAAGCTGCTAAAACAGCGCTTGCATGTCCATGTACTATACCTTCCACCAGGTGATCAAGATTCCCAACACCACCACTTGCAACAACTGGGATTGGAATAGAATCAGAAACCATTTTTGTCAACTCAAGATCAAACCCGTCTTTTGTGCCATCACGATCCATAGAAGTTAATAAAATTTCTCCAGCTCCCAGTTGAGATACCTTTCTTGACCAATCTAATGCATCTAATCCAGTAGCATTTCTTCCTCCATGAGTGAAAATTTCCCATTTCCCATTTTTTACCTTTCTTGCATCAATTGCCACAACAATACATTGGTTACCAAATTTTTCTGCAGCATCTTTCACTATCTCTGGATTTTGTACAGCCTGAGTATTGATTGAAACTTTATCAGCGCCAGCAAGTAATAATTTTCTTATATCCTCTAAGTTTCTAACTCCGCCTCCGATTGTTAAAGGCATAAAACACACTTCAGCAGTCTTTTGTACTAAATCGTATAGAATATCACGGTTCTCATTACTGGCAGTGATATCAAGAAAAGTTAGTTCATCTGCGCCCTGTGAATCGTAATAAGTGGCTTGTTCAACAGGATCTCCAGCGTCTACCAAATTGGTAAAATTCACGCCCTTTACTACTCTTCCTTTATCAACGTCAAGACAAGGTATGACTCGTGTGGTTAACATTTAGATATTATCCCAAGATCGCTATAGCTTCTTTTATATTAATTTTCTTATCATAAATTGCTCTACCTACTACTACTCCAGAAACACCCAAACTTTCATATCCTTTCAATAGTTTCAGATCTTTATGGGAAGATACGCCACCACTCAAGATAATAGGAATATTTATTTCGTTAGCAAAAATATCTAATTTCTCAGTATTGGGTCCAGACAATACACCATCCCTGTTAATATCTGTATAGATTATCGCCGTTACACCAAAGTCTTCTAATTTTTTTGCCAAATCTGTAGCCTGGGTTTTGCTGGTTTTTTCCCAACCTTCTGTACAAACATAACCGTCTCTTACATCAATGCCAACGGCGATGCTATTTGGAAATAATTTACATGATTTCTCCACTAAACTAGAGTCCTCTAACGCTGCGGTTCCTAAAATCACCCGGTTAAGTCCCTTAGAAAGCCATAACTCTATTGATTTTAAATCTCTAATTCCTCCACCTAATTGAATCGGAATATCTACTTCTTTGCGAACAGCTTCTATAGATTTAGCATTTTTTATTTTTCCA
This sequence comes from Rickettsiales bacterium, assembly GCA_002712065.1. GTDB lineage: Bacteria > Pseudomonadota > Alphaproteobacteria > UBA8558 > UBA8558 > UBA8558. The sequence continues at coordinate 93,540 of PARU01000014.1, forward strand.
AAATAAGCACCATCTAAATCTACAAGATGGATCCACGAACACCCCATGCGTTTAAAAAAGGATGCTTGATTAGCTGGATCAGTATTAAATACAGTTGCGCTTTCTCTTTTTCCTCTGATCAGCCTTACACAGTCACCACCTTTAATATCTATCGCTGGGAATAAAATCATTTGCCTAAGGAGTCCAACTTAAAAAATTATAGATAAATTTAATACCGTTTTTCTGACTCTTTTCAGGATGAAATTGGGTCCCCACAATATTATCCTTGGATAC
>PARU01000015.1 GCA_002712065.1 Rickettsiales bacterium
GAGTAAAAATGGTATTAGGGTTGGAATATAGAACAACCTCAATGCAACTGCGAAAAATTGTGAAAAAGCTAAGATCCTATTTATCAGGACACAAAAAAATAAACAACAAAGAGCTACAAGGCGTACACCTGGTAAACTTTGGTGCATCTTCAATAGATATTGATCTGCATTATTTTACAGAACCAACCGACTATCTAGAGTGGAGGAACGTGGTGCACCAAAATATGCTCGACTTTAAAGGGATCGTTGAAAGCGAAAATGCCAGCTTTGCCTTCCCAAGCGTTTCTATGTATGTTGAAAGAATGAATGAAAAAAACATCAAGCTTGGGAGAAAAAAATCGTGAGCGTCACCATTTACCATAATCCCAGGTGTACCAAATCAAGACTCACCCTAGAATTGCTGGAAAAAAAAGGGATTAAACCGGAAGTTGTCGAATATCTCAAAAGCCCGCCATCAAAAGAGACAATGAAGAAAATCCTGAAAATGCTAGACTGTGATCCGCGATCACTAATGCGAAAAGGAGAATCTGAGTACAAGGAGCTGTCTCTGAACGATGAAAATCTTTCAGATGATAAGCTCATCGAAGCCATGCTTAAAAATCCCATCCTAATTGAGCGTCCTATCGTAATAACAAAAAACAAAGCGGCTATAGGAAGACCTCCGGAAAATATACTGGAAATCCTTTAACAATAAAAAAATAATTAGCACCAATAATTTGGCGCGCCCGAGAAGATTCGAACTCCTAACCTTCTGATCCGAAGTCAGACGCTCTATCCAGTTGAGCTACGGGCGCACTCTAAAATAAAAATAACTTCCANTCTTTCTATCTTACAACTTACTCAAAAACTAAAAACCTTCTTNATAGAATCGNTCTTCTTATCATACCTCCAACACTCAACACTCACCGGATCTTTTGGCTTCCTGCTTATGTTTTCGTTAAANGATTCTTTTTTCTGAAAATGCAATAAAATACCCATAGAAATATTGGATATATTAGGATTACTATTCAGCGGCGCAGATTTCAAGTACGTCTTAAGCTGCTGTCTGCTTGCNTCATCTATTTTTTCGCCCATCTTGCATTCCAAAAACACCGGNTGATCAAAACCAAGNGTTTTTTTATTCGGAAATAAAATAAAATCNGGCCTATCAAGNCCGACTGGATGCTTTTTGTAGAAAATCTCTATATTAGTCTCGCGTAAATATTTAATCTTTGCNGCCCTCAGTTCAATACCGATCCCCAATTGATGGACATTCTCATCGAACCCTGCGCCTAACTCATTAAAGACGCTAAGCCCAATAGACTGAATCTTTTCACAAAGCTTTTTCATTGCCCTTAACAACAAACTGTGCAACGCCATCACGAAACGACCAGTCGATATCGTGATTCTCAACAATGGTTATTAATACATTTTCAGGATCTATCCCTGGGTTATGTGCAAGATTTTCAACTACTTTGGCATAAAAGTCCTGTTTCGATTTATCGGATCGCCCAGCTCTCATAATCAGCTGTATCATAGCTCGATCTTTAACTCTTTTCTGAAATTGCAAACATTGGGGATCAATTTCATGAACAATTTGATACAAGTCATCAACAGGAAAACCCATGGTCTCAATGACGGCTGAATTAACCCCATGCGCAACTGCTTTTATGTACTTAGCTGGTTTCTTCTTTAAAAGAGATATATTAACTAACGGCATAACACCTTACCTCCTGCTTATTTTTATCTAAAACTGTTATTTAATAGCTTTTATATGGCGCGCCCGGAAGGATTCGAACCCTCAACCTCCAGATCCGTAATCTGGCGCTCTATCCAGTTGAGCTACGGGCGCATATTTATCCCTATATAGTTGTTATTATAGATATTTTATACCTGCTTTGTATTTGTTTTATTCAATTTATATTGACATGCAACCCTTAATTCGGACACTATGAAGACATAAGAATAGCAAGACTGAGATAAGATCTTGTTTTATTGGGGAGGATTTTTCAGTGTGGTATAAATACATTACTTTAGCTTTTGTTTTTGCGTTCGTTTCCGGCTGCTCAATGTGGGATGATCTAGAGAGTTCTTTATGGCCGTCCCTTTCAGATGATGAAGAACAAGTAGTACAGAGTGAAGATGATGTGGGAGAAGTCTCCGAAGATTACCCCNCTTTGCCTGAGGAACAAGAGTTTGTAGATGCCTCTCCNCCNCCTTCGTTAGAATCAGAACCAAGAGATGATTATTCGCCGCAAGTTGNATCTTCGATTGCACCCGATGCATCNGGAACTTTTGTGGGTGGAAAAACNGCATCTTTGAGAAATGATTTGAGTAATCTCAAAGCCGCACTCAATGGACACAGCAGTGAATTAAGAGATTTAAGAACGTTAGCAATTGAACATACACAAAACTATCACGGTCTTGTTGCTGCCATCTACTCAAGACTTCAGGTAGGAACGACTCCAGGCAATCCTGTCCTCGTTCACCAATGGAATGAATCACAAAGAGCTTTAGAATTATTAGGCAATGATATAGCCAACATGACGAGTCTATCCAATACAGTTACAGCAGATTCAGCTATGATTGGTTACCTGTTGGAGTCTGTTTCATCGACCTATGGACTATCGGGCGCTATCGAGGAAGACTGGAGAAATCTGGCAATACTCGAAGATGATGTTAGCAAGAACGTAATTATAGCTGAAAGACTCCTGGGCGAACTAAGTGATGATATACAAAGACAAAATGAATATATCTATCGCCAAAGAAGAGAACTTTCTACAGTGGCTCTAGCGATTAAGAATGGAGAAATGTATGGCGAGCATTTGGCGAACCTTGCTTTCAAAAAAACAGAGTTTAGTCAACCAGATTATTCTTCTTCAATCCCCAGTCCCGAATCGAAAACCCCATTAGTCAATATAGCATTCGCGGATGAAGGAACTGTCGACTATGAACAGGATCTTTACAAAGCACTAAGCACCGCTTTGGAAAAGAAATCTGATGTTGTCTTTGATGTAGTTGCAATGTCTCCAATCTCGGGCTCATCGGCAACAGACACACTCAGTGCTAGCAAAGTTAGAAAAAGAGCTGAGGATGTATTCAGAACAATGGTGCAAATGGGTATGCCCGCAGGAAAGATTACCCTTTCATCTAAAAAATCTGGGGACATTGANGGCAATCAAGTACGCGTATACGTAAGATAAAAAAGGAAACTATATAAGCCTATCTTTATCTTATCGGGCAGTTATCTATCAATCTTGTTTTTCCTAAATGAACGGCCCCAAATACTCGGGCTGGTTTTTTAAGAACTTTTAACTTCTTTAGATTTGCAGAGCTGCGTACTTCTAGATAGTCAACTTTATCGAATCCTAGTTTCAATAAATATCTTTTTTTTCCATTTAATACATTGGCTATCCTTCTGCCTTGATTAACTTGCTTTGATATTTCGTAGATTGTTTTGTAAAAATTTGGTGCCAAAAGGCGTTGATCTTTAGTCAAGTACGAGTTTCTAGAAGAAAAAGCTAATCCATCCTGCTCCCTAACAATAGGCACGGACTTGATCTTAATTGGAAANGAGAAATCTTTGACTAGTTTTTGAATCACTAAAAGTTGTTGATAATCCTTCTCACCAAAAAATGCTACGTTCGGAAGAATTTGAAGAAATAGTTTTGTGATTATAGTAGCTACCCCTTCAAAGTGTCCCGGCCTAAACAGACCACATAAACATTTAGTTATTCCAGAGACACTAACAATTGTTTGAAAATCNGAGGGATAGATTTCGCTAAGACTCGGTTGATATAAAAGATGTACNCCCATTTTATTAAGAATTCTTTTATCAGAGGNAAAATTTTTNGGATACGATTTGTAATCTTCGTTAGGCCCAAACTGAAGTGGATTAATAAAAATGCTAACGATGGCACGATCACACATCTTCCTTGCACGTTTAATCATGGANAGGTGACCAGCGTGAATCGAACCCATGGTTGGAACAAGTCCCACAGAAAATCCTTTATCTTTCCAGATATTAATACGTCGCTGCATTTGTTTTACTGTATGTAAAACTTCAGTCATGATTAAAAAATACTTTTAGCTAAATCTTTGTTTTCTTTAGTTTGTTAATTTGGGATGGCAGATCAGAAAACCCGAAACAGTGCTCTGGTCCAGGAAAAGTCCTTGACTTAACTTCCATGGAAAAGAGGCTAACCGCAGATTCAATATCTGATCCTAACTCAGAATATCGTTTGACAAATTTTGGTGTGAAGTTCGAATACATGCCTAGCAAATCTTCCGTAACAAGAATTTGNCCATCGCAAGACGGAGAGGCACCTATCCCAATAGTTGGTATTTTTAATATGCTGGATATCTTTCTTGCCACAGGCTCCCAAATTCCCTCGAGGACTACCGCAAATGCTCCCGCTTTTTGAACCAGNTTAGCATCCTTTATAAGTTGTTTAGCTTCCTTCTCCGTTTTTCCCCGAACTCTATATCCTCCAGTTTTCTTAATAGATTGAGGCATTAACCCTATATGGGCTAAAACTGGAATATTGCGATCAACCAAGAAAGAAATAGTTTCCTGCATCTCTGCTCCGCCCTCTAACTTGATGCCATTAGCGCCTGTATCCTTCATTAGCTGAGATGCAGAATGAAAGGCCTGTTCTCGAGATTCCTGGTAAGAACCGAANGGCAGATCGATAATCACACAAGATTGCGACGATGCTTTTACAACCACTTTACCATGAAGAGTCATCATATCCAGAGTCACTGGCAAAGTATTATCAAAACCATANAGCACCATGCCTAATGAATCTCCAACCAAAATTAAATCAACATGAGAATCTATTCTTGCCGCCATTGTGGCCGAGTAAGCAGTCAATGCAACAATAGGCCTTCGTCCTTTAAGTTTTTGTATATCTTTGATGTTTATTCTTCTTACTCTATGTACTAAACTCAAAATAACACCTCGTTTGTGATCATCATATTTTTAAAATTTATAGCTGATTTTATCGCACCGCAATATTAATCTACTATTAAAGACAAAAAAAGAAATTCTTGAAAAGAAAGCAAATGTTTTCTAAGAAAAAAATNTACAAAAATCTTCCGCTTATTATTTTTACAATTGNTGTTTTCTATATCGTTCTGAATTTCTTCTTNGAATCTTTTAGGGAATCAACAAGATACATGATTTCCTCTTCTCATCCTCTAGCAACACAAGCCGGTGAAAAAATCCTTAAAAGAAACGGCAACGCTATAGATGCCGCAATCACGACTCAAATGGTGCTTAACGTTGTAGAGCCTCAGTCTTCGGGAATTGGGGGAGGTGGATTCTTATTATATTATGACAAGAAAAATAAACATATTGAAGTATATGATGGACGAGAAGTTGCCCCTAAAAAAGCTCAACAAGATTTATTCTTAAGGGTCGATGGCAATCCTCTGAATCATTCAGAAGCTATTCTAGGGGGAAAATCCGTTGGTGTGCCTGGGCTTTTGGCGATGCTAAATTTAGCGCATAAAGACCACTCTACATTTTCCTTAAAAGAGCTTTTTCAGCCTGCTATCGATCTTGCCAAAAATGGTTTTCCGGTATCTTCAAGGTTGTCCGAACAAATTACAAACGATAAACTCCTCCGAAAAACAGAAACTTCAAAAAGATTTTTTTACGATAAAGATAATTCAGCAAAAAAAACAGAAGAAATTATTTATAATAAAAATTTTTCCGAAACCTTGGAATACATTTCGGTAGAAGGAGTAGAGGGTTTCTATCATGGTAAAATCGCAAAAAAGATTATCCAAAAAATTCATAAATCTAAAATCAATCCAGGTGAAATGGAATTATCTGACTTAAAAAATTATAAGGCAAAAAAGAGAAACGTTATTTGTAAACAATATAGAATAGTTTGGAAAGTTTGTGGCATGCCACCGCCCTCATCTGGAGGAATTGCAATACTTCAGGCTCTAGGAATATTAGAAAATTTTGATATGCATAATTATAAAGGGCAAACAGATAAAATTATTCATCTTTTATCAGAAACATTGAGGCTCATTTTTGAGGATCGAAACAAATATATTGGAGATCCTGACTTTGTAAAAGTACCAATGGAAAATTTATTAAATCCTTTTTATTTAAAAGAACGATCACAATTAATAAAACTAGATCAAAAAATGGAAAAAACTTTTCCTATGTCTTTTGAGGATAGCCAAGACATAAGCTTCTCTGAAATGGCAAGTAATGAAAAAGATTCGACTAGTCACATAAGTATCATAGATCAGGAGGGCAATGCGGTTGCGTTTACATCCAGTATAGAAAGTGCTTTTGGGTCTAGATTAATGGTAGAGGGTTTTTTGCTTAATAATCAACTAACTGATTTTTCGTTTATTCCAAACAAAAATGGAATCAAGGTAGCGAATAAAGTGGAACCTAACAAAAGACCCATGAGCTCAATGTCGCCCACGTTAGTTTTCAAAAATAATAGTCTCTTTTTAATCTTAGGATCTCCGGGTGGGCAAAATATTATAAGCTATGTCTTAAAGACCCTAATTTACATAATCGACTTTGATATGAAGATTGTAAAAGCAATTGATGCTCCAAATTTCGCGATCAGAAACCAAGAAATGTTTATCGAAGAAAACCGATTAGATGATTTGACTATTAGAAGACTCGAAGACCTAGGACATGACATCGTTTATAAAAAAATGAAAAGCGGTTTAAATGTCATCAAAATTAAAAACGGGAAAATTTATGGAGAGGCTGATTCTCGAAGACAGGGATTAGCATTAGGAAAATAACCTTTCTTCAATTTATTGCTTATCATAGTGCCAAAACCTCTATCGGTAAAGATTTCTAAGAGAAGTGCGTGGGGCACTCTTCCATCAAGTATAACTGCTGCCTCAACTCCGTTTTGTATAGCTTTAATACAAGTTTGCACTTTTGGAATCATTCCGCCAAGAATGACTCCATCCTTAATCATTTTTTGAGACTGGGTTATATCTAAATTGCTCAATAATTTTCCCTTCCTGCTTTGCACTCCAACAGTATCCGTTAACAGCAATAATCTAGAGGCTCTCAAAGATTCGGAAAGAGCGCCCGCCGCATGATCGGCATTAATATTATAGGTGCTCCCCTCTAAACTCGAACCAATAGGAGCAACAACAGGTATTATGCCTGAATTTTCAAGATCTTTTAAAATTTTATGATTCACACCAATGGGTTCACCTACTAATCCGAGATCCTGAATTTTTTTTCCTTTCTTTTTATCTCCATTCCCCACTCTTAGTTTCTTCGCTACGATCAAATTTCCATCCTTCCCAGAAACACCAATCGCATTTCCTCCAGCTGAACAAATTTTCGAAACAATTTCTTTGTTTATAGATCCCGACAAGACCATTTCAATTGTCTTAATGCTCTCGGGAGTTGTCACTCTCATTCCATCGACAAATGAACTCTTAATCTTCAGTTTCCTGAGCATCACATCAATCTGAGGTCCGCCACCATGTACTACAATAGGATTAATGCCAACTTGCTTAATTAAGACGATATCTCGAGCAAATGCATTTGCGGCTTCCGTCGAGTGCATCGCATGCCCACCGAATTTAATCACGAATGTCTTGTTCGCAAAACTTTTCATATATGGTAGTGCCTTAGATAATGTTCTGGCTTTTTCCAACCACTCTTCTTTTATTTTAAATTTTACTTCTTCCTTCTTCCCAAAATCTATGGAATCCCTTTCATCAGGGATCGAGAAAAACCAAGAATCGTTCCAATGGATTCCCTTTTCCGAGGCAAATTCTCGAATCTGTCTTTGGTGCTTTGCTGGAATTACTCCACTCTCTTCCCAACGGTGGATAGTTGGTTGTGTAACATCAAGGTACTCTGAAAGCTTCTCTTGAGTTAAATTAAGGATATTTTTTCTTATATATATAGCCGGATTCATGAAATATAATATACATTATTAGTATATATATGCAATAATATACTTTNAACGTATATTATATTAGTTATTCTACTGGTTTANCTGGGGTTTNGCCTTNGACGAAAACTTCATTAAATATGACTGCTGCGCGATAGAAAGGACATTATTAAAAAACCAGTATATCACTAAACCGGAAGGAAAATTGGCTAAAAGAATCGTAAAAAATATTGGTAGGAACATAAAAATCTTTGCCTGAATAGGATCAGGAGGAGTNGGGCTCAGCTTTTGCTGGATAAACATACTTAAGCCCATAAGTAGTGGCCAAACTCCTATACTAAGAAAATCGGGTGGTGTAAAAGGTAATAATCCNAATAAATTANACATTGATGTAGGATCCGGAACAGAAAGATCTGTGATCCATCCAAAAAATGGAGCTTGGCGCATTTCGATTGCAACAAACAACACCTTATAAAGGGCAAAAAATATTGGGATCTGAATAAAAATAGGGAGGCAACCTGCGGCAGGATTAATCTTTTTCTCCTTATAAAGTTTCATCATTTCTTGGTTAAGGCGAGCCTTGTCATCAGCAAAGCGTTCTCTTAATTTTACAATCTCCGGTTGAACCGCTTTCATATGATTCATGGATGAAAATTGCTTATTAGCTAAAGGAAATAATAGAATTCTAATTATTGCTGTAATGGCCAAAATGACCACACCATAGTTTCCTATAATCTCGTATAAAAACTTCATTAAATAAAACAAAGGTTTAGTTAGAAAATAAAACCATCCGAAATCAATTGCTAAGTCAAANTTNGGTATTGAAAATTCTTTACTATAACTGTCTAAAAGCTCTATAGACTTTGGCCCAACAAAAAATCTAGTTGTAGTTTCTGCCTGCTCTCCCGGTTTTATCGATTTTTGTGATAACAAATAATCAATTTGATAAATATCTTCCTTGATTTCATCGACCGTATGAAATGCCCTAACTTCTGCACTTCTATTCTGAGGCAGCATAAAAGAGGTTAGCCAGTATTTATCAGTAAATCCCATCCATCCACCTTTGGCTACTTCGTTAAACTTTTCATTTTCCTTCAGTTCATCATAATCAATCTCTTTTAATTGATCGTTCACAACGCCTACTGGACCTTCATGCAGAATAAAGAAACCCAGAGTCTCTGGAGTTCCTTTTCTTGAAATCAAACCATAGGGAAATATTTTAATCTCTCTTGAGCTATTGTTAACAACCCTTTGTGTTATTGAAAAAACATAATTATCATCAAGATGAATATTTTGCTCAAATAGGATCTTTTTACCGTTATCCCAAGTTAATCGAACCGACTTGTTGGAGCTGATTTCATCTTCATCACTAAGCCATTGAGTATTTTTATCCGGAAGTGAGATGTCATTTGTCTCTCCGACCCAGCCTGTCTGAAGAAAGAAGCCACTAGTATCATTTGGCGGGAAAAGAACAGTAACGTCCGGACTATTNTCATCAAGATCANTTTTGTATTCGANTAATTGAAGATCATCAATTCTCATTCCGGTAAGATTAATGGACCCTTTAAGTTTCAAAGAATTTATCTTTATTCGAGCAGATTCTTTTCGATTTTTCGGAACGCTTTCTTTTAAAGAGATACCAGAACTACTTTTCTTTATTTTTGGTATGGGTAGATTTTCCGCACTTTTAGTAATTTCAGTTTCAGATATGGAGCTGGTGTCTTCAGTAATCTCACTCTCTAAATCGTTATCCCGTTCTGATCCACTATATAAAACTTCAAAAAGCATTATAATGATAACCGAAAGTACTATCGCCAAAAGCGCATTCTTATTTTCGCTCATTTTCTAGCTCTTTTCGGGTTCGATTGTTTTACAGGATCATATCCAAATCCTCCCCAAGGATGACAACGGAGAATTCTTGTTATGGCTAATTGCATTCCTTTTAATATTCCAAACGAATTAACCGCTTGAATCGCATAGTTTGAGCAAGTAGGGGAAAATCTACAATTCTGACCAATTAAAGGTGAAAAAAGTATCTGGTAAGCCCGAACTAAGGTAAAAAATATTTTTTTTGAAAAGCTAATCATGACTATGCTCCGGTTACTTTCTATAGACATTAAGTTTTTTCAAACAATGCTCCAATTCCCTTGTTAAAGAATTAAAATCTACACCGTTTGTTGACCGGCGTGCAATGAGGACATATTCATGGCCCCATTTTGCATGCTTTAATAAAACTTTCATAGCAATGGACCGAAGTCTTCTTTTTGCTTTATTTCTATAAATCGCACTACCAACTTTCTGACTCGCGGTATAACCAACTTCGATGATTCTTTTACCCCCTTGAATCTTTGCATCTGTAACTTCATCCAGTTTGTGCATCTGTAAAATTAATCCCGCAGAAGAAAATTTTCTTCCTTTTTGAGCAATACGTAAAAATTGAGATCTCTTTCTTAAAGNAGAAATTAGAACTTCCATTACTTANGCAGACAAAACCTTTCTGCCCTTAGACCTTCTTCTAGCTAAAATTTTTCTTCCAGTAGATGTCTTGATTCGACTACGGAAACCGTGTCGTCTTTTTTTNACTAAGTTGCTTGGTTGAAATGTTCGTTTCATAGTTAAACCCTATAAGATCAATAATGCCGCTTGCGGCTATATAAAATTTCTATAGTCTTAAGTCAATAATATAAAATNCTATTGTTTTTAAAATAAAATAAAGATAATTGGGATAGTTATAAACATAGNTCTTTTTNAGTTTTACAGTGAATCAAAAAAATAAAAATTCTAGTCTAAATTTAAATAAAATTAATTCATGGATCTTTGATTTGGATAATACATTATATCATCCATCTTTGAAGATTTTTGAAGAAATAGACAGTAGAATGCAAAAATTTATTTCCTTGAGGCTGGGAATCAGCCTAAAAAAAGCCTGGACGCTCCAAAAAGAGTANTTTAGAAAATATGGAGCAACTCTAAAAGGTTTAATGAAATTCCATCAAATAGATCCAAAACAATTTCTAAATTATGTGCAAAAAATCGACTTGGAGAAAATAAAAGTTAATCCCGAGTTAAAATCAGCGCTTGCCAAACTAAACGGTACTAAAATTGTATACACCAATAGTACAAAAAATTATGCTAATAGAATACTAAAGAGGCTAGGCCTTAAGAAAAGTTTTGATGGCATCTTTGATATAATAGACGCAAACTACATTCCAAAACCAAGCTATAGATCGTATAAAATGCTTTTAAAAAATTTTAATCTAATTCCTGAAGAATCGATCATTTTTGAAGATCTTCCTCAAAACTTAGTTCCCGCATCAAAATTGGGTATGANAACTGTGTGGGTCAAGAATGAGGAAACACAAAATCTAAGAAATAATTATGCATTAAGTATAAATTTTACTACAAAAAACCTTACTAAATGGATACAAAAACTCACAAGAAAATTATAAATAATTTATTTGTTCAAAATGAAAATTACTAACTTAGAAAAATCTATCAATTCAGCTTGGTTAAAGCGTAAAAAAATTTCTCTAAATACTAAAGGTGAGATACGAATGGCTGTAGAGAAGACTATTGCCCTCTTAGATAGTGGAAAGATCAGGGTTGCCGAAAAAAGAATGGGTAAATGGAAAATAAACCAATGGGTCAAAAAAGCAATTCTACTATCCTTCAGAACCAACGATAACAAAATATTATCTGGTCCATACGGAACTTGGTTTGATAAGNTTTCCGGAAAAACAAGGGGTTGGAAGTTGAAAGATTGGAAAAAGGCTAATTTTCGTATGGTGCCAAATGCAGTTGCAAGGCATGGTTCTTACATTGCCGACGGAGTCATTTTAATGCCTAGTTTTATTAACATTGGCGCATATGTTGATATCGGAACTATGGTTGATACTTGGGCCACCGTAGGTTCTTGTGCTCAAATAGGAAAAAATTGTCACATTTCTGGAGGAGCTGGAATAGGTGGCGTACTTGAACCCCTACAAGCTAATCCTGTTATTATCGAAGATAATTGTTTCATAGGGGCAAGAAGTGAAGTCGCGGAAGGTGTTATAGTAGAAACGGGATCTGTTCTTTCCATGGGAGTATATATCGGTGCCTCAACCAAAATCTACGATAGAGAAAACGATAAAATTTACTACGGGCGTGTACCTGCTTATTCTGTTGTTGTTCCCGGATCACTGCCCTCAAAAAAGAAAGGTATTAATCTATATTGTGCTGTTATTGTGAAAAAAGTTGATCAAAGGACTAGATCGAAAACTTCTATCAATGAACTTTTACGTGATTAAAAGTGATTTTAGAAGCGACAAAAATTACAAAGAATCTCATTAAGCGAAAGAGCATAACTCCTCATAACGAAGGTGCAATCGAATTAGTTGCATCTTATCTAAGAAAACTAGGATTTAGTTGCAAAATTTTATCATTCGAAGAAAAAGGCTCTGCCAAAGTAACTAATTTATACGCGCAATTAGGTAAGGGTAAAAATTTTTGTTTTGCGGGTCACACTGATGTTGTCCCGCCAGGAAATATTAAAAATTGGAAATATGATCCGTTTTCCGGAACCAAAAGCAATGGTTACTTATATGGAAGAGGAGTAGCTGATATGAAGGGAGCCATCGCATGCTTTATTTGCGCCACTAAAAGATTCCTTAGTAAACATAGAAATAATTTTGATGGATCAATCAGTCTATTAATTACCGGTGATGAAGAGGGTGCCGCAATAAACGGGACAAAGAAAGTTCTTCAATGGATGAAGAAAAATAAAAAAACAATTGATTTTTGTTTAGTAGGCGAACCCTCAAATCCCAATACACTTGGGGAGATGATTAAGATAGGTCGACGAGGAAGTTTAAATGTTGATCTAAAAGTCTTTGGCACACAGGGTCACGTTGCTTACCCTAAAGTAGCAAATAATCCAATTACACATTTGTTAAAAATGTTAACGTCAATAAAATCCAATAACTGGGATAATGGAAGCAAACATTTTGATCCTTCCAATCTTGAAGTGACGTCAATTGATGTCAGTAACACCGCATTTAATGTTATCCCTTCAGAAGCGAATGCAAAATTTAATATCCGATTTAATGATAAGCATTCAAAAAAAAGTATTGGGAAAAAGATTCGGGCAATATGTAACTCTGTTTATAAAAAGTATTCTCTAACCTTTGAGTTAACCGGTGAACCATTTTTAACCAAGAAGGGAGATTTTATAAAGATCATTTCAAATTCTATAACAAAGGTCACGGGAAAGAAGCCAGACTTATCAACGACAGGCGGAACTTCGGATGCACGCTTCATTCACAAATATTGTCCGGTAGTAGAGTTTGGATTGGTTAATAGAACAATTCATGCAGAAAATGAATGTGTAAAAATAAAAGATTTAAACAGTTTAACAAAAATTTATCAGAATATTTTGGATAGTTACTTTAAGACTAAACTCTAATACTTAGCTTCTACAAAATATAATCCATTTGCAGGCGCTGTTGGACCGGCAAGTTTTCTCTCACACCCTTTAAGGATAGCTAGCATATCTTTAGGTTTTATTTTGCCTTCGCCCACCATTTTAAGAGTACCTACAATAATCCTGACTTGATTATGCAAGAATGATGGTGCCGTTAACGTAATTCTCAATTCTTCTTGTTTTCTTTTAATTTCTATATTCTTGAGTGATTTAATCGATGATCGGGCTTGGCAATGCACGGAACGAAAAGAATTAAAGTCATGCTTTCCAATCAAAAACTTAGCCGCTTTTTTCATTGAAATGATGTTTAGGGGTTTTCTTAACAACCACACCCGATTTCTATCTAGGGCTACTTTAGATCTTCTATTGCTAATTCGGTACAGATACACACGAGATTTAGCCGAAAACCTTGCATGGAATTTCTGCGTTACCTGTTCAGTGTTTAATATAGAAATAGGATAATTTTTGATATAAAAATTAATTGCTTCGCTAAAATTTTTAATCTCTAATTTTTTCGTAGCTTTATAATCAAAATGAGCCACTTGCCTGATAGCATGGACTCCTGCGTCAGTACGTCCAGCAACATATAAATTTACCCTTTGTCCAATAGCCTTCAGTAACGCATTTTCTATAAGATTTTGTACAGAAACACCATTCTCCTGCTTTTGCCAACCAACAAAACCTGTTCCATCATATTCTATTTCTAATTTGATCCTAGGCATGGAATTCAGCAAAACTGATGACCAATGGGGATAGAATTTCCCCTAAGGTACTCTGCAACAGTCATGATTCTTTTTCCTGATCTTTGCAAAGTTAAAATCCTTAAAGCATCACTTCCACAAGCAACCGTTAGCTTCTCGTCCAAAACAATACCTGCCTTTTTTCCGGATTTCCCATTCACAACCTCAGCAGAATGTACTTTAATTATTGTTTTGGAATCATTTACATTATCTTCAAACCACACACCAGGCCATGGATTTAATGCTCTTATTTTTCTTTCTATATCCCCTGCAGAGTCACTCCAGTCAATTTTTCCTTCATTTTTTCTAATTTTTTTTGCATAAATGGCACCTTGGTTTGGTTGTTTTTTGCTTTTACGACGATCCATGTGTAAATTATTAATTGTCTCAATCAAAAGATCGCTCCCCAAAGTCGATAGTGTTCTTTCAAGATCAAGAAAGTTTGTATCTGGGGAAATTGCGATGTCCTTAAATCTCAAGATATCCCCNGCATCCAATTCAGCGTTCATTTGCATGATGGTAACACCGGTCTTTTTATCACCAGAAAGAATAGCATGTTGTATCGGAGCAGCGCCTCGCCATCTTGGCAAAAGCGAAGCATGGACATTAATACAACCATGAAGCGGTATGTTCANTATTGCTTCAGGAAGCAAGATTCCGTAAGCCACCACAATTCCTAAATCACATTTAAATTTTGAAAATTTTTCTTGCTCATTCTTGTCTTTAAAGTTTTTTGGAGTTCTTACGGTTAAGTTTTTTTCTAAAGCATACTGATGAACTGGGGACAAAACATCTTTGTGCCCTCTTCCAGAAGGCTTTGCTCCTTGAGTATAAACTGTAACAATTTCATGATCATTATCTAATAAGGCCTGTAAGGCAGTGACAGAAAATTGAGATGAGCCAAAAAAGATTAGTTGCATTGGGCAAAAACTTCTGAAAAATTACCTAGTCAGATAATGTTAGCAGTATTAGAAAGTTTTTTCAGTTTTTTCAGTTTTCTTACAGCAATATTCTTTTTTGTCGAAGACAAATGATCAATAAATAAGATGCCATCTAAATGATCAATCTCATGCTGAAGACAAATAGAAAAGAATCCAGTAAAGGATGTTTCTTGCTGATTATTGTCGTAATCAAGGTAACTTAGTCTTATCGATTTCGCTCTCTGCACTTCAGCGCAATAACTAGGCACAGATAAACAGCCTTCCTCTGAGATGACTGTTTCTTCTGAAAAATGCAAAATCTTGGGATTAACAAAAAATTGGGTTTCCCCTCTTTTTCCATCTTGAAAAGAATTAATGATGACTAGCCTCTTATTTATCCCCACTTGTGGTGCAGCTAAACCAACGCCATTTGAAGAAAATTTAAGCGTATCTGACATACTGGTCATAAATTTTCGTAATTTATCATCAATTTGATCTACATTGGCACTCTTAATCGTCAATCTAGAATCAGGCGCAGTAATAATTGAAAGCCTACTCATGAAAAAATCTTACCGACGATCTTTAAAGGCAGCAGCTANGGTTCCATCATCCAAATAATGTAATTCTCCTCCCACCGGTATTCCGCGTGCCAACTGTGTTATTTCAACATTTAGTTCGCTCAAACTTTCTACTATCGAATGGCTTGTGGTTTGACCATCAACCGTCGCACCCAATGCTAAGATCACTTCCTTAATATTGCCTTTCTTTATCCGATTCAGCAAAGCCTCTATATTTAAATGTTCTGGCCGAATGCCATCAACTGCCGAAATAACCCCGCCCAAAATATGATAGAGACCCTTATAAAAATTACTTTTTTCAATAGCCCAGAAATCCTCAATATCCTCAACAACACAAACTATAGTTTTGTCTCTTTTTGGATCGATGCAAATCTTATTTCCCAAAGGACATTCCTCATTATTGAGTTTTGCCTTCCTGCCTATATTACCGCACACTTTGCAAGTAGAAACTTCCCGAATAATCTCATCCAGCGATTTGACTAGGGGCGTTGTAATTGCATCTTTCTGCCTGATTAAATGTATGGCTATTTTTCGGGCCGATCGCGGACCTAGACCAGGCAATTTTGCGATTAAATTAATTAATGTTTCTGTATTAAAATCCAAAGACATGGTTTAACAGAAAACTTAACTAGGGAAATTCATACCAGGAGGCAATTTCAAACCTCCAGTTATCTTGCTCATTTCTTCAGAAATCCTTTGCTCTAGTTTAATCCTTGCATCGTTTATGGCGGCAACAATCAGGTCTTCTAAAACCTCGGTATCTTTTGAGTCATAGACAGAATGATCTATTTTAACTTTTTTCGCATCTCCCTTACCAGAGAGAGTAATCTCTACGACACCTCCCCCAGAATCCCCAGAAATCTCTATAGAGGATAAGTTTTCTTGGATTTCTGCCATTTTATTTTGCATCTCCTGAGCCTGCTGCATAATTTTATTAATATCCTTCATGATTTNCCNTTATTTCTAATCAACCTCTCTGTCGTTATCATTATTCTCAAAAATTTCAACCTCAGAATCTGGAAAGATTTTAATTATTTTTGCAACCAACGTATCTGTAAGGATTTCTTGTCTAGCATCTTCCTTCTCCTTTACTTCTTGATCTAGAACAGTGGGTAATCCTTCTTCTTGCGATAAACTAATAACCCAGCGTTTTCTAGTCCAGGTTTTTAATAAATCACTAAGCTTCCCCGCTAAATTTTTAGGTGCACTTTTCTTAAGCCTTAACTCAATATTTCCAATAGCGAATTTTACTAAGTGAACATTTCTTTTCAAATGATTCTGTAAAATAACTTCTTTTTGCACCTCAAGCTGNTGGAGCACATCTGCAAAAGTCTTTATTTCAATCATTGAAGCGTTTCCNTCAATATGACTATGTTGATCCGTATCTCTTTTCTTTTCCTCCATTTGAACAAAACCCTCATCGTGCTTAGGAGAGACTGCTAGGGCAGTCATTGAGGAATTCTTANAGCTTGTNGTTTTTTTATCCCCATCTCTTTTTTTCAAATTATGATGCGCACTAGATTTACTTTGCAATAGTGAGGCCTGGTGAATATCGTCATTTTTTGTTTCTATAGAGGAACTTTCAAGTAGCTGATCTAACGAGGGTAAATTCGATGCATAAGCAATTCGCATAATTATCATCTCGAAAGAATTAACTGGATCATAGCTAATCTTTATTTCTTGCAAGCCCTTTAAAAGCATCTGCCAAATTCTTGTAAGGATAGGAATAGAAAGCTTCTCCGCAATTTCCTTGCCTTTCTTCACATCTATTTCAGAAATATCCTCACCTTCTAAAAGCTGAGGAACTGCTTTTAGTCTAGTTAACCAGTGTGTAATNTCTAATAAATCTTTTAATACTGACTCTGCGTCCGCCCCCTGTTCATAGATATTTCTTAAACAAATTAAAGATTTCTCAATATCGGCTTTAAGAATAAAATCAAAGAGCTCATAAATCTTTTCTTTGTTCACAAGACCTAGAATTTCCCTCACATCTTCAATTTTAATAGAATCATCCTTGGCTGACAAAACAGTATCAAGAAGAGATAGACCGTCCCTAACAGATCCATCCGAAGCACTGGCTATTAATGATAATGCGTCAGTTCCTATTTTTGCCCCCTCTTCGGCAGCCACATCCGCCAAAAACTTTATCAGCTCTTTAATTCCTACTCTTTTCAAATCAAACCTTTGGCAACGAGAAAGGATAGTTAATGGAACCTTGTTTACTTCTGTGGTTGCAAAAATAAATTTAACATGTTCAGGTGGTTCCTCGAGAGTTTTCAAAAGAGCATTGAATGCACTTTTGGAAAGCATATGAACTTCGTCTATAATATAAATTTTGTAACGGGCTGATNCAGGCCTGTATCTNGCAGAATCAATAATTTTCCTTATATCCTCCACACCAGTATGACTTGCGGCATCAATTTCTATTACATCTACGTGAGAACCGATATCGATACTTTTGCAATTTGGACAATCATCTTTTGGATCCGCAGTNGGAATGCCCGATCCATCTGATCCGANATAATTCAAACATTTCGCAATAATTCTTGCCAGGGTTGTTTTTCCAACACCCCTTATACCGGTAAAAATAATACCCTGGGGATATTTACCCAAACTAATCGAGTTTCTCAACACTTGAACAGTTATGTCTTGACCAATGATTTCAGAAAAATTTTTTGGTCTATATTTTCGTGCCAAAATCCGATAATCGGAAAAAGTTTTACCGTCAACCATTTTTCCCTCAAAATTCTGAGATTAGCGGGAGACTGAATAATAACCCAAACAAATCTCGTTACGGCTGCTTCCTTCCGGATCTGACCGGATTAGCGAGCTGCTCGTCCACTATCAGCCCCCCAATAATGTTGTANCATTTATTTGATTTGGAGTCTCTAAAATCAACGAACTCAATTTTTTTTATCCGTTTAACTTTCTGTACGGATGCGCATAATAGGAACCCAATATCTTAACTTTCTTCGAGAAAAAGCTTAGCTCCTCTAATGCTAGTTTAACATTTTTTTCATCTGNGTGACCCTCGATGTCAGCATAAAATTGGGCTTGCCTAAAGCTTCCATGAATCATGAAGCTTTCTAATTTAGTCATGTTAACATTGTTAGTCGCAAATCCTCCTAATGCCTTGTGCATAGCAGCAGGAACGTTTCTGACGTAAAAAACAAGACTTGTCAAAATAGGCTTCTTTTTTGTTACCAAATTGGGATCATTTTTTCCTAAAACCAAAAAACGAGTGACATTATGCCTTACATCTTCAATATTTGAACGGAGAATAGATAGATCATAAATTTTAGCTGCCAATTTCGAGGCAATAGCACNGTTTACTTTTTTTCCAAGCATTGATACGTCTTTAGCCGCCCCAGCTGTATCAGCAGAAAATATTGTCTTTACTCGTAATTTTTTTGTAAATCCACGACATTGATTNAAAGCGTGTATATGACTATAAATATTTTTTAAATCTTTTATTTTTGTACCTTTTATCGCCAACAAATGATGGTTCACCCTATGGAAATGTTCGGCCACTATTTTGAGTTTCGTAGAAGAAAGAATTTGGTGAATCTCGGCCACTCTTCCAGCGATAGTATTTTCCACAGGAATAACAGCTTTATCTGCAANGTTTTTTTCTACAGCACTTAAAGCTTCTTCAAAAGAGGGACNAGGGAGTGTATTTATATCAGGAAATATCTCCNTAGCAGCCAAATCAGAGTAAGCGCCCGGCAGTCCCTGGAAAGCAACTAAAATATTTTTACCCATTATGATTCTTTTTTCTCGGATTCATCTATCTCTNTCTACCATCAATTACAAAATTTTTCTTATTCTTTCTAGATCATCTAAAGTATCAATGCCAAAAAGATTTTTACCGATCAAAGCNACATCAATTCTAATATTATTATCAAGAGCTCGAAATTGTTCAAGATTCTCAGTTTTCTCTTTTTCACTGACTTGCAGAAAGTGAAATCTTTCCAATATCTTTCTTCTAAAAGCATATACACCTACGTGGTGATAGCAATTCTTCTCTTTTTTCATAATACGAGAAAAATCTATTGCTCTTCCCACAGAGCGACCCTCTTCTAACAAAATTTTAACTTTCACGATATTGGAATTATTAAAATCCTCATCATCAATGATTCTGAAAGCCAGCGTTGCAATCCCAACATCCTTATTTTTTAAAGGGGTTAGTGTGCATTTAATGGTATTAGACTCAATGGCCGGAAGATCTCCTTGAATATTGATAACCGTATCGTATTCCATATTCGGATCGATTATTTGTAATGCTTCATAAATTCTATCCGAACCAGAAGAATGTTGTGGATCCGTCATAACCGCCTTTCCGCCTGCATCTTGAATAATATCTGCGATTTCTTTATCAGCACAAGCCACTATCACCGGACCAACTTTTGCATCCACACTTCTTCTCCATACATGAAGAATCATGGGATCATTATTAATGGTCAAAAGTGGTTTTCTGGGCAATCTTTTTGATTTTAATCGTGCCGGTATTATAATGATTGATTTATTTGGCAACATTAAATCTTTAAGCGAAGGCTTTTAAGCGCCTTGTTCTTTGCGTCTACTGAATCTCGAGCCTCAATATGAAGAAGTCCTACCAATCTACGCACAAGGCTTGACTCATAATCGTGCAGCTTTCCATCACTATACACCACCTCCCAAATCATTTCTATAATTCTAAGACGTTCACTATAATTAAAATTCTTAGTTATAAGCTGCACGAAAGAATATATTTCCTGAGTATCTGTATTCCTTCGTATAGCCTCACGTAATAACCTTTCAGAAGATATCGAATCGTAATTGAATTCTTGTTTTAATAAATTGATAATTCTTTCTCTCTCAGATTTGTCCATTTTCCCGTCCATTAGAGCTGCTTCAACTAAAAGCGCCGAGGCTGCAATGTGTAATTCCTCGTCTTTGTGTATCTTTGGTTTTGATGATTCCTGCTGATCAAAAAATAATTTTTCTATTTTTTTCCACATTGTTGCTCTCTAAAGATAATAAGTAAAAAATATATTTTTTTTAAGATGCTATTGAAATAAAAAAAGATACGCATTATATACTTATCGTAGACGCCTATTTGGGTCTACAAAAATAATATTAAGAGGCACGTAAAGCTCTTAGTGTTACTTAAATAACTAATAACATTGCTTAAGAAAGGATGTTTAACAAAATGAGCAGCATTTTTGACTCACCACTTTTTAGGGCTACTGTCGGTTTTGATCAAATCTTAGATTGGTTTGATGAGTCTAATCCAGATAACCCTTCTGACTCCAGTTACCCTCCTTATAATATCGAAAGGATAGGAGGCAACAACTATCGTGTCACCTTAGCTGTAGCTGGCTTTCAAAAGAAAGATATTGAGATTTCTGAAAAGTCAAATCTACTAAGAATATCGGCGAAAAAAGAGAATGAAGAGCCAGAGAGCTCCGAATATCTCCATCAAGGAATTGCTGGAAGAGGTTTTGTTCGTGAATTTCGATTAGCTGACGGAGTAAACGTAATGGGGGCAAATTTAAGCGACGGTTTGCTCTTTATTGATTTAGAAAAGGAAACTCCCGAAAGCGTTCAGTCTAAAAATATCGAAATTGTAGATGGCAAACCCACAAAGCCAAAAATTTCGAAAGTAAAAAGACTAGATGATGTAAAATCAGGGGCAGCTTGATAAGAAACTAAAGAATCTTATAGTAGTTCTCGACTAACTTGGCTATCATGTACGCTCATTTGTCCTAATGACGGGGGGGTAATGAATAGGTTAGCTTTTGCGATACTTACATGCTGTTTGCTTCAGATTGGATCCACTGCCAAGACTGAAACCTTTAGTAAGAATGTTGAACTTAATCTAGATGTTCTTGACGTCAGAGAATCTATAGATTTAAGGGAACCCTCTGTTCCTCAAGAAATTAATTTAATTCCACCGGAACCGGCATTAATCGAAGATGTTGAGGAGTTTGCTCAAGATGAAGCAACGGAGTTAGCCGAAGAGGTTGAGGCCACAACCCCAGATGAAGTAGTTGAGGAATATGTAGATGAAGAGGAATATGTAGATGAAGAAGTAACTGAGGAAGCTACTGAAGAAGCAA
>PARU01000016.1 GCA_002712065.1 Rickettsiales bacterium
GAGCGATGCCAATGGCCGGAGTAAACTCTTTTAAGGGCTCAATAAATCCATAATCTTTATGGGATTTATGAAGGGGTGCTATTTCATATAGTATTTTCAGATCATCTGTTAAAGGTATTCCAGGTCCGGGAAACCCATAATGTTCCCCATAAGATGAGATCGCCCATCCGTAGTTTTTAATTTTTCCGTCATCTGGAGAAATATTAACATTGATCTCATCGCCGCCTTCGGGCCCATGCTCTGTTGAAAAAATAATATTACTTTCTTTATCATAGAATAATCCCTGAGGGTGTCGATGGCCCATAGACAATAATTCATATTCTTTCGTGTCTTCGTCTATGGATATTATTTTGCCCAGAAAACTCTCCGTCTTTTGGGGGTCGTTTCTTCGGTGGCCTTCATAGGAAGAACCATCACCGATTGTCATTAAAATCTTGTTCCCAATAAAATCCGAAAGTCTGCCACCTTCTGCTCCTAAAATTCCTGACATACATTGATTATTGTTAAAGAACTCTTTAAAAACCATTTCATTTAAGTCGAGGTTTGATACCAAAATTGCCATTTCATCACAAACAACCACGTCATTAGCCGGTCTGGACTTAATATAAGAAACATATAATTTATTTTTTTTTATTAAAAGATCGGTCACTACTCTTTTTTGTTTTTGAATATAATTGCTTCCCGCAATGTCTCTAAAGTTCGTTTGAATTTTATTTAAAATAAAATTTTCATTTTTAATGTTTTTGATCGATGTGTACATCAATTCGCCGGTTCCCGTTATCAGGAATAAGTTGCCGTTATAGCTTTCTAGATAGGCTCTTATTAAGACGGTCGGTGTTATGGCATTTAGAATAGGATTGGTAAATGCTTGAAGCTTAAAATTTGTATTGTCGATTTTTTTACTTTCGTTTTTCTCAAATTTAAAATTTTCCTTGAAAGGTAGAATACGGACGTAACTTTCGACTAGCTCAAAATCCTTCTTTTTTATTAGTTTATCCTGATATGCTAACTCTTGATCCTTAGTTGCTAATTGCTTTGTTTTATCCGTTAATTCTGTTTGTTTGTTTTGTAATTCTGTTTGTTTGTTTTGAATGTATATGGAAAAGAGAGCTATCAAACCCACGATAAGTCCGATAAGAAGAATGAGATATTTTTTATCATTGTTTCTCATCATTAATGAATCGCTTCTAAAATACCAATAGAACCCGTAGACTCTAGAAATAGCAGAATTCTATTTAATTCTTTTACATAAATTATATCCCTGACTCTTTCTCCAATCGGCATAATGTTATGTTCTGCAATTGTGAGATCAGGGTTAAGAATTATTTGATGAATCGACCTATCTCCTTCTTCAATTTCCCAGCCCATGGAACCAACATAAAGAACTTTTTTATTCGGCATATGGATGAATTCATTTGTTTCAATAATTGGAGCGATGCCAATGGCCGGAGTAAACTCTTTTAAGGGCTCAATAAATCCATAATCTTTATGGGATTTATGAAGGGGTGCTAATTCATAATTTATCCGTTCTTCATACTCAGGATAATGTTCCCCATAAGATGAGATTGCCCATCCGTAGTTTTTAATTTTTCCGTCATCTGGAGATATATCAACATTAATCTCATCGCCGCCTTGAGGGCCGTGTTCCGTTGAAAAAATGATATTACTTTTTTTATCATAGAATAATCCTTGGGGATTTCGATGACCCATAGATAATAATTTGTATTCTTTGGTATCTTCATCAATGGATATTATTTTTCCTATAAGACTTTTTATATTTTGAGGATTATTATTGACTTGGGGCTCTCTTTCGTATGAAGAATGATCACCTACCGTCATCAAGATCCTGTTTCCAGTAAAGTCTGAAAGTCTGCCACCTTCTGCTCCTAAAGCCTCTGGCTGACATTCATCAGTGGTAAAGAATTCTTTAAAAACAACCCTATCCAAATCGAGGCNTGAAACCAAAATTGACATTTCAAAGCACTTGTCTTTTATTTTTTTAATATAAGCGACATATAATTTATTTTTTTTTATTAAAAAATGGGATACCACGCTTTTTTGTAGTTGAATATAATCTTTCCCTGCAATGTCTCTAAAGTTCGTTTGAATTTTATTTAAAATAAAATTTTCATTTTTAATATTTTTGATCGATGTATACATCAATTCGCCGGTTCCCGTTATCAGAAATAAGTTGCCGTTATAATTTTCTAGGTAGGCTCTTATTGAGACGGTCGGTGTTATGGCATTTAGAACAGGATTGGTAAATGCTTGAAGCTTAAAATTTGTATTGTCGATTTTTTTACTTTCGTTTTTCTCAAATTTAAAATTTTCCTTGAAAGGTAGAATACGGACGTAACTTTCGACTAGTTCAAAATCATTCTCTAATATTAGTTTATCACGATCCGTTAGTAGCTTATCTATATCGGTTGGCTTTTCTACCGGCTCCGCCGATTGCTTGTCCTGGATCGTTAATTGTTCATATTTACCTTTTAGCTTTCTATACCGATCCCGTAACTCTGCTAATCGTTTATTTTGATCTACTAATTTNTCGTCTTTGCGTAGTAGCTCTTTATACTTAGCAGCTGATCGCTTGTCTTTAATTGCTAACTTGCCATACCGATCCTCTAGCTCTGCTAACTCTTTATCTTGCTCTTCGATTTTCTCTACAAAATCTTGCTCTTCGATTTTCTCTACAAATTGCTGTTCTAATATCTTTTGATTTTGAGAAAAAAATAAAGNGTCTTTAAGAAATTGTTTTATTTCGTTTGGTACGATGATCTTAATTTTATCTATTAGATAATTGTCNGTCTTTCCAATGCTGTGACCTAACACATAATAACTGAAAGAGAGGAAAGATAAAATGACCGCAAAGTATACTAGTTTTTTTTTCAATTTTATAAATAAGCGGAGGGCTTCTGTTGCCCGGCGCCCTCCAAACCGCGCTAGCCTAAAATTAGGCAGCTAGTGCGTATTTATTGTTTGCACTTATTGTTTGGCCCAATAACGGTGGAACCATAACGAGTAAAAATTATACTACTCCCCGCTCGTCGATCCTATTTCACCCCCCAAAGCCTATGCGTCATGTTTGGAAATGGTGGAGGTGCCGGGTACTGCCCCCGGGTCCGTAACGGGTAATAAGCACAACGTTTATTACCATAGTTGGTTTCCCAACATTCTTAATATAAGGGCAAAGATGGTATTTTGAAAGACTTCTGAGTGTTTTGCATAAATATTTATTGGATTTCTAATTTCATCTCTAGAAAGAAAAGGAAGGAAAGGGTAGAGTCCTAGAAAATTTCTTTATTTTTGCAAGTTAGAGATGGTGTCCTCAAAAAGAAAAAAACAAGCACCTAAAATACAGAATGTTGTTCAAAGAAAGACAAAAAGAGCAACGGTTCCTGCGTTGGAGAAGATTCTATATAAACCCATTAAATTACTCGATCATGGATTTATAAGAGTTATCGATTATATGGGAGATGATTCGGCAATCGTTCAAGCCGCAAGGGTCTCTTACGGCTCCGGAACGAAAAAAGTAAGCCAAGATAAAGGCCTTATTCATTATCTTATGCGTCATCGTCATTCCACACCCTTTGAAATGTGTGAAATTAAATTTCATGTGAAATTGCCGATATTTGTAGCGCGGCAATGGATTCGACATCGCACAGCAAATGTTAATGAATATTCGGCAAGATATTCTATCCTGGACAGGGAATTTTATATACCGGAAGCACAGCAGCTCTCGAGTCAATCAAGCGTCAATAATCAGGGCAGGGACGAAGTTCTGGGTGCTAGAGAGGCAAAGAGAGTTTTAGAATTGTTGAGAAAAGATGCTAGTGACTGCTACGAACATTATGAAGAAATGTTGAATTTTAACGAACAGGGAAAAATTCTTGATGAAAATAAAAAAGGCTTAACTCGAGAGTTGGCCAGAATGAATCTAACTTTAAATACATATACCCAATGGTACTGGAAAATTGATTTGCATAATTTTATGCATTTTATTTCTCTTCGCTTGGATCAACATGCGCAGTACGAAATAAGAGTCTATGCGCAAGTAATGTTGGATTGTCTTAAAAAATGGACTCCTATTACTTATGAAGCTTTTTGTCAGCATAGACTTGGCGCGATCGTAGTATCTCAATCCGGTAAGGAAATTATTAAGAAGCTTATAAAGGGAAAAAAAGTATCCCAAGCAAGTAGCGGCATTAGTCAACGTGAATGGATAGAATTGATGGATTCTCTAGGACTCAAGAAATAAAAGAAATTTTTTGATGTTTAGCCAGGATTTTTGTCTATTTTTTTCCAGATTTTTTTTGCTATATCACCGTAAATTTTTGATTGAGGGTGGTCTTTGTCAAAAGCATAGATTGGATTCCCCTCATCAGATTTCTCTCTAATTAGAATATCGAGTGGGATTTGCCCCAATAAATCAACCCCTATTTTCTCGGCCTCTCTTTTAGCTCCGCCGTCACCAAAGATAAAATATTTTTTTCCCGTATCTGGTGCTTCAAAGTAACTCATATTTTCTATGATTCCCAATACAGGGACATTTACTTTTTGAAACATTCTCAACCCTTTTCTCGCATCGATAAGCGCAATATCCTGTGGTGTCGAAACAATAATGGCTCCCGTTAGCTGTACGCTCTGTGACAATGTTAGTTGTGCATCTCCCGTTCCTGGAGGCAGGTCAATAATCATGACATCAAGATCACCCCACTCAACATCCTTTAACATTTGTTGTATTGCACCCATGATCATGGGCCCACGCCAGATTACTGGATCGTCTTCGCCGACGAACAGCCCCATTGACATGCATTTTATACCAAAATTTTCCATTGGTTTAATGGATTTGTTCGGTAATAGTTGGGGTTTTCCTTTAAGGTTCATCATTTTTGGCACGGATGGACCATAAATATCAGAATCAAATATAGCTACTTTTAGATTCATACTGTGTAATGCCAAAGCTAAATTAACAGATGTTGTAGATTTTCCCACGCCGCCTTTTCCAGAAGCCACAGCAATAAGGTGCTTGATTCCAGGTAATGCAATTTTTTCTTTATGGAGCTTACCGTAAACTTTTTCGACTGGCATAAATTATATCTGTAATGTTTCTATCTGGAGAAAATTGTATTATATTCTATTAGCAATGCAACCAATTCCGATTTTTGTTTATTGTCGTGGATTTTTTTTATATGTTGGCTTAAAAGGGAGATGTAATGCCTTGGAAAGATCAAAATAGTAATGGTAATAACGGTGGACCTTGGGGTAAGCGAGAGTCCCCGGGAGGTCGAGCGCCAGATATAGAGGAGATGCTGCGTCGAGGGCAGAAAAAATTAAATAAATTATTACCTGGCGGAAAAGGCGGAATCTTCTCGATTTTTCTTGTCGTTATCGTTTTGTGGATCGCCAGTGGCTTTTATCGTGTCAATGCAGATGAACAAGGTGTTGTTTTACGCTTTGGGGAATGGGTAAGGACGACTGCGCCGGGACTACATTATCATTTACCTTATCCTATCGAGGAGGCTTTAACTCCTGGGGTCACCAGAGTTAACAGAATTAGTATCGGCTTTAGGGAACCTATAGGTTTTGCTTCTGACGATTCCTTGCGACAAGTTCCTGAGGAAGCCCTGATGCTTACAGGCGATGAGAATATCGTGGATATCAATTTTACTGTTTTTTGGTTAATCAAGGATGCCGGAAAATTTCTTTTCAATGTCAGGAACCAGGAAATTACCATTAAAAGTCTTGCAGAAAGTGCGATGCGAGATTCCATAGGAAGAACTCCTCTAGAGAAAGTTTTAACGGAAGGAAGAGAGGTTATTGAGTCTACCACAAAGACCTTGTTGCAGTCTGTTCTAGATGATTATGAAGCGGGGATTGAAATCTCTCAAGTACAGCTACAAAAAGTTGATCCACCGGAACAAGTTATTGACTCCTTTCGTGATGTGCAGAGAGCGAAGGCTGATCAAGAAAAGATCCGTAATCAGGCAGAGGCATATAGGAATGCCCTGATTCCAAAGGCCAGAGGTGAAGCAGAGAAGATTATTCAAGAAGCTGAAGGTTACAAACGTGAAGTTGTTGCAAGATCCAAAGGTGATGCTGAGCGTTTTTTATCAGTTTATAATTCTTACAAGCTAGCAAAAGATGTGACCGTTAAAAGAATTTATTTAGAAACTCTTGAGGAGGTTTTGAAAAACGCGAACAAGATAATTATTGATGAATCAGCAGGTACTGGAGTCGTTCCTTATCTTCCCCTTCCAGAAATTCAAAAACGTCAAGGCGCAAGCGAAATGGACCTTTCTCCAGATGAAGAGTCAACTGAACAAGAAAATTCCGCTATTCAGGAGGAGAAAAAACAGTGAATCCGAAAAGAACAGTGATAATAATTTTCCTTTTTCTTTTATTTTTAACTGCTTATGGATCGATGTTTGTGGTTCATCAGGTGCAGCAGGTATTGGTTTTGCAGTTTGGCGATCCCAAAAGAGTCATTAAAGAGCCGGGGCTTAAGTTTAAACTTCCTTTGATACAAAATACCGTAGATTATGATAAGCGTATTTTAGATTACGATCTTCCTGTTGAAGAAATTATCGCATCCGATCAGAAGAGGCTTGTTGTCGATCCTTTTGCTAGATATAAGATTTTGGATCCTTTAAAGTTTTACCAAACTGTACGTAATGAGAACGGAATTAGGAANCGTTTGAATTCAATTATTATTGCTGCATTGAGGCGTGTGGTGGGGGGAGTAGAACTATCCTCATTACTTACTGACAAGCGGCAAAGCATCATGAGTGATATTCGANATGAAGTGAATCGTGAAGCACAAAGATTTGGGATTGAAGTGATTGATGTTCGAATCCGAAGAGCCGATTTACCCGAAGCTAATAGTTTGGCAATTTNTGATCGTATGAAAAGTGAGAGAGAAAAGGAAGCCAGAGAATACAGAGCACAAGGACAAGAAGCATCAAAAAGAATTAGGTCGATTGCTGATCGTGATAAAACGGTGATTTTNGCTNANGCTNGNAAGAAAGNGCAAATCCTCANGGGAGAGGGGGACTCACAGTCAATCAAGATTTATGCAAACGCTTTTAANAAAGATCCAGAATTTTTTATGTTTTATAGATCCATGCAAGCGTATAAAGAGTCGCTGAGTGATGAATCGACAACAATGGTTTTGTCGCCTAACAGTGATTTTTTTAAGTATTTTAACAATATTCTTCGCATTCCAAAGAAGTAAAGAATTATTAGAGTAGTTTTTCAAGGTGGATATACATACTTTTCTTCTCGCATTGGCGCTTGTGTTAGTTATAGAAGGATTAGCGTGGTCAATTCTTCCTAAGAGACTCTTGGATAAAATCGCAAGCTCCCTCCAGTCCTCTTCTGAAATGAGNGTGAAAGCGGCTGGGTTGACGATTGCAATTATTGGGATGATTATTGTGTGGATTCTAGAATGGTGATTGACTAATCATTATTCCTTAATTAAAACATACTTTCTTCACATTATTTTATATTTTGTGTTGTGAAATTTCTTCAAAAATATTTTCTGGTTGAGGCATGAAAATTTTGAAAAAAACTTTAACTTACTTTTTTTTGATTGCGGTAGTAAATGTCGCGGGGCTCGACGCTAAGCCGGTTCCAGATTCATTTGCTAACCTTGCAGAGAAGCTTTTACCTGCGGTCGTGAATGTCTCAACAATAGAGTCTGTGGAAACTAGGGGAAACAACAACATGCCGCCTTTCCCTTTTCCACTTCCTCCGAATTCGCCTTTTAACGATTTTTTTAAAGACTACCCTCAAAAACAACAGCCAGCGCCACCATCTGGACCACAAAAAAGACCATTCTCTCTTGGTTCGGGATTTGTTATAGATCCTGCCGGTTTTATCATCACAAATAACCACGTCATTGGAAAAGCGACAGAAATTAAGGTCAGACTGCAAGATGGAACAGAGCTTGAGGCCAAAATCGTTGGAAGAGATGCAAAAATTGATATTGTTCTTCTCAAAGTTGATGCAGGAAAACCTTTGCCTTCTGTAAAATTCGCCGATTCTAATAAGGCGCGAATTGGGGACTGGGTGATGGCAATCGGTAATCCCTTTGGTTTAGGGGGAAGCGTTTCGGTTGGCATAGTTTCAGCGAGAGGGAGAGACATCAAATCTGGCCCTTATGATGATTATATTCAAACTGATGCAGCTATAAATAAGGGTAATTCAGGGGGGCCGTTATTTAATATGGAAGGAGAAGTAGTCGGNATTAATACCGCAATATACTCACCAACTGGNGGAAGTGTTGGTATTGGCTTTTCTATCCCTTCTAATTTAGCCTTTCCTATCATAGAGCAACTTAGACAATTTGGGGAAACTCGAAGAGGTTGGCTTGGAGTTAGGATTCANAATGTAGATCNAGAATTAGCGGAGTCTTTGGGGNTAAAAAAGATTACGGGTGCTCTAATAGCAAGCGTTAACCCCGGCGAACCGGCAGCTATGGCCGGATTAGAAGCAGGTGATGTTATTCTTAAATATGACGGTGTAGATATTAAAGATTCAAGANCTTTGATGCGNGTTGTTGCNGAAACTCCGGTTGANAAGAGCATTAAAATAACAGTTTGGCGNAATANGAGTGAGAAGGTTTTTGAGGTTAGGGTCGGAAGATTAGAAGCGCATGATCGTACAACGCAAGAATCCGAAAAGCAACCGACCCCTGGTCAAGTGCAAGGAAAAGTTGTGATTAAGGAGGTTGGACTAACGGTTGTTGCGATCAATGATCAAGTAAGAAGAAATTTTAGGCTTGGTAAGAAAATTAATAGCGGGGTGATTGTTTTAGAGGTTGATCCTGCTGGCTCTGCTGGGAAAAGAGGTATGCGTCCAGGAGATATCATTATCCAAGTCAATCAAAAAGACATCCTTAATCCAGTAGATGTTAAGACTCAGATCGATTCTATTATTCAAGATAAGAAAAAAATTGTTCTTTTCCTTTTTGAGAGAAATGGAGATCGAAGATTTTCGGCAATTCCTGTTCAGGTAAATTAGATCAAGANCTTTTAGACTCTTTTTTCTAGATTATTCCTAATATTAAATATTTTATAGCTTATGAATGAAGAAGTATAAGTTTCTCATAGGTGGGCCAACATCGAGCGGTAAATCTGATCTAGCNCTTTGTTTAGCAAGAAAATACAAGGGCGTTATCATTAATGCAGACAGTATGCAGTTGTATAAGGAATTACGCATATTAACCAATCGCCCCTCCGTAGATGAAATGAAAAAAATCGATCATAAATTATATGGTAAGTTTTGTGCAGATCAGATCTGTTCTGTTGAGCGGTGGAGAAAACTTGTTATTAACGAAATAAAAAAATGCGAAAAAAAGAACCAAACATCAATTATTGTTGGGGGGAGCGGGNTGTATTTNCACTCGTTGATTTACGGTATGGCAAAAATTCCTGATATNCCCACCTCTATAAAAAATAGAACTAGATCGCTATATAAAAAGATCGGNCCGAANCGTTTCTTTCTTGATTTGGCAAAAAAGGATCGNAGATTAGTCGCTAATATTCATCCGAATGATAANAATAGAATGATTCGCTCTTGGGAAGTTTATGAATTAACAGGACGGTCTATGCTAGATTTTCATTATATACAACAAGAATCAGAAAGTGATTATATCTATAAGCCGGATGTATTTTTTTTACTTATGCCGGGGCGCGATCAATTATACAAAGCTTGCGATTCTAGGTTTGATCGTATGCTTTTGCGGGGAGCGATTACCGAAGTTAAGAAACTATTATCAATGAACTTTGATCCGGATCTACCTTTAATGAAGGCATTGGGAGTTTCAGAAATATCAAGATATATTCGTGGTNACATTACTTTGAATGAGGCTTCCATTCTGACAAAGACNTCAACAAGGAGATTTGCAAAACGACAAATGACTTGGTTCAGAAATCATCATTATAAGGCAAAGCTGATTAAAAAAATCTTTTCCAAAAATAACTTAGAAAATATTTTGTCCTTGATTTGATCTTTATAGAATGTGAATTTATTTCAGGAGCATATCCTTAATTTTTGAAGAGGAAAGCNAAATGCCTAGAAGAAAAATGTCAGGTGCTGCAATTGTGCTGAAAGCTTTGCGTGATCGGGGCGTGGATACTATTTTTGGTTACCCGGGCGGCGCTGTACTTCCTTTGTATGACGAGATGTTTAAGGAAAATAGCATCCGACATATCCTTGTACGTCATGAGCAAGGAGCAGTACATGCTGCTGAAGGATATGCAAGATCTACCGGAAAAGTAGGCGTGGTTTTAGTTACCTCTGGTCCAGGGGCAACTAACACTGTTACTGGCTTGACTGATGCTATGATGGATAGCATTCCTTTGGTATGTATCACCGGCCAAGTTCCTACTCATATGATCGGAAATGATGCTTTTCAGGAGGCTGACACTGTAGGCATAACCCGTCCATGTACCAAGCATAATTATTTGGTGAGAGATGTTGTAGATCTTGAAAGAACTATTCACCAGGCATTTTATATAGCAAAGAGCGGACGACCAGGTCCGGTGGTAATTGACATTCCGAAAAATGTACAGATTGAAGAAAATGTTTATAAAGGGAAAATCGACGTTAAGCATAAGACTTACAAACCTCAGATTAAGGGTAACAAAGTCGATATTGATAAGGCTATTGATCTTTTGATGCGCGCCCATCGCCCGATCTTTTATGTCGGTGGTGGTGTAATTAATTCTGGGCCCAAAGCATCAAAAATATTGACTGAATTTATCCATTTAACAGGTTTCCCATGCACCTCTACCTTAATGGGATTGGGTTGCTTTCCAACAAGGGACAGACAATTTTTAGGCATGTTGGGCATGCACGGAACTTATGAGGCTAATTTGGCAATGCATGGTTGTGACGTTATGTTTGCCGTTGGAGCTAGATTTGACGATCGTATTACCGGAAAAGTAAGTGATTTTTCTCCTGGTTCGAAAAAAATACATCTTGATATAGACGCTTCTTCTTTTAATAAGAGCGTTCAAGTGGATCAAACAATTCTTGGCGATGTTTTAAATGTTATTGAGGAAATGTTAAAGAAATGGAAAAAGAAAAAAGGAAAAAAAGATCATGGTGATTTAAAAGATTGGTGGAAAACTATAGCAACGTGGAGAGCAAAGAAATGTTTAAGTTATAAAAATTCAAGGAAACTCATTAAACCACAATATGCTTTGGAGAGATTAGATGCATTAACCAAGAACCATGATACCTTCATAACAACCGAGGTTGGCCAACATCAAATGTGGGCAGCGCAATATTTAAACTTTTCAAAACCTAATAGATGGATGACCTCTGGGGGGCTTGGCACGATGGGTTATGGCTTGCCTGCGGCTATGGGAGTTCAGTTAGCTAATCCGAAATCTCTGGTTATTGATGTTGCTGGCGAGGCATCGGTTTTGATGAATATTCAAGAGTTATCGACGATTATGCAATACCGCTTACCAGTCAAAATCTTTATTCTTAATAATCGGTATATGGGAATGGTTAGACAGTGGCAGGAGTTGTTGCATGGAGGCCGATACTCTGAATCCTACATGGATTCATTACCTGATTTTGTCATGCTTGCAGAATCTTTTGGTGCGGTTGGGTTAAGAGCCAAGAAGCCGAAAGANGTAGATTCGGTTATTAAAGAAATGATTAGGATTAAAAAACCAGTAATTGCCGACATATGTATTGATGAGACTGAGAATTGCTTTCCCATGATTCCGTCGGGATCTGCTCATAATGAAATGCTTTTGGGACCAGAAGATCATAGCAAGGATAAAAATAAAGAATCTGCAGAAGATAACGAAGGAATGATTTTGGTGTAGATTTTACGGATCTGATATTATGGGTAAAGAAAAGAAATATATCATAGCTGTAACAGTTGATAATGAGCCAGGTGTCCTCGCTCGCGTTATTGGTCTTTTCTCAGGCAGAGGTTATAACATTGAAAGCTTAACAGTTACCGAGGTCGAGCATTCTAAACAGCTATCTAGAATTACAATTGTTACCTCTGGAACAGAGACTATTCTTGATCAGATCAAAGCTCAGCTTGCCAGACTTATTCCCGTTCATCAGGTTTTAGATTTAACACGTGAAGCTGCAAATCTTTCTAGAGANTTATTTATCGCTAAAATTAAGAGAACAAAANATACCGAGAAAAAACTTATGATGCTTAATAAAAAGTTTGGTGGTAAGATTGTCAGTAGATCTGAAAGATTTTTAATATTTGAATTATCCGGAAATACTAAAAAACTAGATGACTTTATAGCTAGGGTACGCTCTATTGGGCTAGTTGATTCTTGTAGATCGGGCGTTGTAGCTATCGCTAATAGAAANCTAGAATAGATTAAATATTATCGCGCTACTCATTTTTGAGGAGGATGCAATGAAAGTATACTATGACAAAGACGCAGATGCTGCGTTAGTTAAGGAAAAGAAAATAGCAGTTATTGGTTATGGTAGCCAAGGGCATGCTCACGCCAATAATCTGAAAGATAGTGGGGTTCGAGAAGTAAAAGTTGCACTTCGCGAAGAATCGAGTTCTGTAAGGAAGGCTCAGGATGCTGGTTTTGAAGTTTTATCCCCTTCTGCTGCCGCAAAATGGGCAGACATTGTTATGGTGCTGGTCCCGGANGAATTACAAGAGGTTCTTTATAAAGAACATTTGGAAGACAATTTGAAACAAGGAGCTGCCATTGCATTTGCGCACGGTCTTGCCATTCATTTTAAATTAATTGTTCCAAGAGACGATCTAGACGTTTTTATGATTGCGCCAAAAGGACCCGGTCACACAGTAAGAGCGCAGTATCTTGATGGGAAAGGTGTCCCTAGTTTACTTGCTGTTCAGAAAGATGCGTCGGGTAACGCCCATAAAATTGCTCTTTCATATGCTTCAGCAATTGGCGCCGGTAGAACTGGCATTATAGAAACTACGTTTAAAGAAGAGTGCGAAACCGATTTATTTGGAGAGCAGGCTGTTTTATGTGGTGGTTTAACCTCCTTGGTTAAGTCGGGCTTTGAAACACTCGTTGATGCTGGGTATTCCCCGGAGATGGCTTACTTTGAATGTTTG
Source organism: Rickettsiales bacterium (assembly GCA_002712065.1). Lineage (GTDB taxonomy): Bacteria > Pseudomonadota > Alphaproteobacteria > UBA8558 > UBA8558 > UBA8558. The sequence continues at coordinate 13,097 of PARU01000016.1, forward strand.
CATGANATGAAATTAATAGTCGATCTAATGTATGAGGGGGGTATTGCTAATATGCGATATTCAATCTCTAATACTGCAGAGTACGGTGATTATGTGAGTGGTCCTCGTGTTATTAACGATGCGGTCAGGAAAGAGATGAAAAAACTTTTAGACGAAATACAGTCCGGTGATTTCGTGAAAAAGTGGATGCAGGAAAACAAAAATAATCAAAAGAAATTTAAAGAATTTAGAACAAACGAGGCTAAACATCCGATTGAAGAAGTCGGAAAAAAATTAAGAGATATGATGCCATGGATCGCTGCAGGTAAACTTGTGGATAGAAATAAAAACTAATTAGTTGCGAATTGAATAAATTTGATTAAAAGACATTATAAAGACATTATATATATGTAAGGATTTGAAAAGGAAGGGTATTCGGAGAATTTTTCGTAAATGAGTAAACAGAAAAATAAGGTTTTTATTTTTGACACCACCCTNCGTGATGGNGAGCAATCCCCTGGCGCCTCCATGACCTTGGAAGAAAAATTAAAAATCGCTGAGGTTTTAGAGAGAATGAAAGTAGATGTCATAGAGGCTGGCTTTCCTGTTGCCTCTTCTGGAGATTTTCAGGCTGTTTATGGTGTTTCAAAAGCGGTAAAAAAGTCGATAATTTGTGGACTGGCGAGAGCGAACAAGAAAGATATTGATAAGGCTGCTGAAGCTCTTAAGCCTGCCTCAAGGAGCCGGATCCACACTTTCATTTCAACTAGCGCATTGCATATGAGACATAAGTTAAAAATGACTCCTGATCAGGTGCACCAAGCCGTTATTGATAGTGTTTCTTACGCGAGAAAATTTACAGATGATGTTGAGTGGTCTTGCGAAGACGGATCTAGAAGTGACAGGGATTTTCTATTTAAGTGCATTGAAACTGCGATTAAAAATGGAGCAAAAACAATTAATATTCCAGATACGGTTGGTTATTCCATTCCCGAGGAGTTTGGCGAGATAATCAATGCCATTGTAAATAAGGTTCCTAATATTGATAAGGCTGTTATTTCGGTTCACTGCCACAATGATCTAGGCTTAGCCGTTGCAAATTCTTTGTCTGCTATCGATAACGGGGCAAGACAGGTTGAGTGCACTATTAATGGTTTGGGCGAAAGAGCTGGAAATGCTGCAATGGAAGAGATCGTTATGACCCTTCGAACGCGTCACGATAAGATGTCTTACAAAACGGAAATTGATAGCGCAATGATAACAAAGGCTTCTAAAATGGTTTCGGCTATTACCGGATTTGCTGTTCAGCCCAATAAGGCTATTGTCGGCAAGAACGCATTTGCTCATGAGGCAGGAATACATCAGGATGGTATGTTAAAACATTCCAAAACTTATGAAATTATGACTCCTGAGTCCGTGGGGCTAAATTCCTCAACAATTGTTTTGGGAAAGCATTCGGGAAGACATGCCTTTGGCACAAAACTAAAAGAGCTTGGTTATGATTTTGATCAAAAGCGCCTCAATCATGCTTTCAGGCGTTTTAAGAAATTGGCAGACAAAAAAAAGGAGTTATTTGAGGAAGATATAGTCGCATTGGCTGATGATGAGATCGTAAGAGAAAATGATGTGATTAAATTTATATCTCTTCAGCTGGTATGCGGAAGCAAAGGCCCTCAAAAGGCGGATATAGTATTAGAAGTTGATGGAAAGACAAAGACTGCTAAAGCAACTGGTCATGGACCTGTAGATGCGCTTTTTAATTCAATAAAAAAAATTGTCCCACATAAGGTAACCCTACAGCTTTATCAGGTGCTTGCGGTTACTGAAGGAGCTGATGCTCAGGCGGAAGTTAGTGTTAGACTTGAAGAGCGTGGGAAATCTGTGAATGGTCAAGGGACAGATTCAGATACTATGGTGGCTTCTGCGCGTGCATACGTCAATGCATTGAACAAGCTTCTTACCAAAAGAAAAAAGTCTGCTCCGGCAGCATTAACCGCTTAGTGAGTTTTGTCATTGATCTTGGTGAATAAATAATGGTTTTGTCAAGACTTACAGCACTTATTTCAACCGACATGGCAATCGATTTGGGCACTGCTAATACTTTGATTTATGTCAAAGGAGCAGGAATCGTTCAAAATGAGCCTTCTGTTGTAGCAATTACTGAGGTTGATGGAAAAAAACAGGTCCTTGCTGTTGGTGATGAGGCAAAGATTATGTTGGGTCGTACTCCTGGAAATATCAAAGCAATCAGACCTTTGCGTGATGGGGTTATTGCTGATTTTGATATTGCCGAGGAAATGATTAAATATTTTATAAAGAAGGTTCATCAGCGTAGAACTTTTGCCAGTCCACAAATTATAATTTGTGTGCCTTCTGGATCTACGGCAGTTGAGCGTCGTGCAATACAGGAAGCTGCGGAGGCAGCTGGGGCGAGACAAGTTTTTCTTATCGATGAGCCAATGGCAGCTGCAATTGGAGCAGGCCTTCCAGTGACCGAGGCAACCGGTTCTCTGATTGTTGATGTTGGTGGAGGAACTACGGAAGTTGCAGTTATATCTCTTGGAGGCATTGTTCAAGCATGTTCTGTTCGAGTTGGTGGGGATAAAATGGACGAAGCAATTGTCAACTACGTGCGGCGTAACCATAACCTTTTAGTTGGTGAAACACATGCAGAAGAGATAAAGAAAAATATTGGAACGGCGTTACCTCCAAAATCTGGAGACGGGGAAATTTTTAGAATAAAGGGACGTGATTTAATGAATGGTGTGCCACGAGAGCTAAAATTTAGTCAAAGACAAATGGCCAATGCGCTCGCCGAACCCGTTAATTCTATTATTGAAACAATTAAGGTAACTTTAGAAAAAACCGATCCCGAATTGGCTGCTGATTTGGTTGATAAAGGTATAGTATTAACTGGTGGTGGAGCTTTGCTGAACAATTTTGATGAAGCTCTTAGGCAGGACACTGGTTTACCGGTTTCGATCGCAGAAGACCCATTATCTTGTGTGGTTTTAGGGACTGGAAAGTGCTTGGAAGAAATAGACACTTTGCGACACGTTTTAACTAAGGCATACTAATTATTTTTAGGTGTAACTCTTANTGATGAGAAAAAGTATCGATTTTTTACACAGGGTGGCGATTTTACCTAGAATCTATTTTAATAGGTTTAGTTTCTTAACCTTTTTTTCCATGTCCATCGTTCTATTATTTGTTGGACGAATCTACCCTTCTTCTGTTTCTGATGTAAAATTTCTTTTGTATGAATCTTTGTCACCAGTTTTGAGCTTTGCCTCAGGACCTGTGAGTACCTTTCACACCGCTATGGATAATATTTCGCTCCACTTAAATGTTGTGAAAGAAAACAAGCTTCTTATGGAGGAGAATCTTATTTTAAAGAGATGGAAAGAAACCGCAGCCACTCTGCAGCATGAAAATAAAAAGTTGCGTTCATTGCTTCATTTTCCTCAAGTAAAGAATAAAGTTTTTACTACTAGTCGTATAATAGCAATATCGAGCGGACCTTTTTATCAGGGCGCTTTGATTGAAGGAGGAATAGATCAAGGTTTAATTAAAGGTAATGTAGTTGTTAGCGGCCAAGGTTTACTTGGTCGGATTGATAAAGTTGGCAAGAATTTCTCATCTGTGCTTTTGGTAACTGATTTAAATTCTAAAATACCAGTTGTTATAAAGTCATCCAAAATTAAAGCAATACTTGCCGGGGATAATTCTGAAAAGACTTATCTCTTTTATGCTCCCCAAAATGCACAAATAAAAGTTGGTGAAGAGATCATTACATCTGGTCATGGTGGCGTTTTTCCTTATGGTATTCCCGTCGGAAAAGTTTCTGGTTTTTATGATGGAATTTATCATATTATTCCTCATGTCAGAGTTGAAGATGTTGGTTTTGTGCGGGTTGTCGATTATGGTCTGAACGGAGTTATAGATCCGTAATATTTTTTTGGATGGATAATTTCTTTCGAGAAGATGGTTAAACAATTATTTTTTAGAAATGTTCCGCTATTAACCGTCTTATTCCTTGTTCTGATTATTGCCATGCCTTTTCAAATTACCGGTTATTCAATGACCGCTCCTTTTCTTTCACTTGCTGCGGTTTGTTATTGGTCGATTTTTTCTCCAACCTTGTTACCGTTTTATGGACTGTTCTTTCTAGGCTTGCTACAAGATATTTTGTCGAATCCAAACACATTGGGATTGAATGCGGGGCTATTTCTTCTGGTAAGACTGTTTCTCGAGCTAGAGAAACGTTTTTTCATAAATCAGGGTTTTATAGTTCTATGCTTAACCTTGGGGGCCGTTACTTTAATATGTTTCCTTATAAAAATACTTATAGTTTTTTTCTTGGCTGATGCATCCTTTAGTATAAATCCTTTTATTCTTCAATATATTTTCACATTGCTTTTGATGCCTTCTTTGATTTGGGTTTTAATGTACCTGCGTAGTTTTCTGACAAAAAGGAATTTATTTTGAAATATAAACAATTATTACAGAAATCCTTTAGCCGTCGTGCAGCGCTTATAGCTGGAGGAAAATTTGTTTTAATTTCTGCTTTAATTTCTAGAATGTATTACTTACAGGTAATTCGCGCTGATCATTACAAAGTTCTGTCCGATAAGAATCGGTTTAACTTGAGAGTTTTGCTTCCCCATAGAGGCCAAATTCTCGATAGGTGGGGGACAGCTATTGCTACTAGCAAACCCTCTTATCAGTTAGTTCTTGTGCCTGAACTTTGTCCAGATACTAATAAGACGCTAGAAAATCTAAATTATATATTTCCTTTAACTACATTTGAGATGAAAAGAATCCGAAAAGAGATTAAAAAAACACCTGGATTTATACCGATTTTAATTAAAGACAATTTATCGTGGAGTGATGCAGCGCAAGTTTCGGTTAATGCGCCTGAGCTCTCGGGAGTTTCTGTCGAAGTTGTTGAGCGACGTTTTTATCCTCAAAAGGAGAAAACGGGACATATTTTTGGCTATGTTTCACCTCCTTCAGTTCAGGATTTGAAAAAGAATTCATTACTTTCAATCCCAGGCGTACGATTAGGGAAGACCGGTATAGAAAAATCTCATGAAGACATTTTACGTGGAAAACCAGGATCTCGTCAACTAGAGGTAGATTCTGTTGGGAGGTTAGTTAGAGAGCTAGAAAGAAAGGAGGCTGTCAAAGGCAAGGATATTTTCGTTACACTTGATATCGATCTCCAACGTTATGTTTTAGAAAAAATTAATGGAGAGAGTGCGACGGTGGTTGTAATGAACTGCCAGACAGGAGATGTCCTTTCTTTAGCATCTGCTCCCAGCTTTGATCCGAATAAGTTTATTTCCGGATTTAGTGATGAGGAATGGCAAGAGTTAATTCAAGATAAGAAATCTCCACTAGTAGATAAAACTATCTCTGGCCAATATAACCCGGGATCGACTTTTAAAATGATAACGGCATTAGCTGCATTGGAGAAGAAAGTGATAACAACAAAAACGAAATTTTTTTGCAAAGGTTTTATCGAGCTAGGCGATTCCAAGTTTCATTGTTGGAGAAGACATGGGCATGGGACGAGCAATATCACTAGGGCATTACGTGAGTCATGTGATGTTTTTTTCTATGAAATGGCGAAACGAACGGGAATAGATTCAATTGCAAATATGGCGCGAAAATTTGGTTTAGGTGATCTCTCTGGTATTGGGATAGAGAATGAAGCGAATGGTCTAATTCCAGATCGAAAATGGAAAATTAAAAACAAAGATCAAGGTTGGCACTTGGGGGAAACGCTGATTTCTGGAATTGGGCAAGGCTATGTTTTGACAACGCCTTTGCAAATGGCAGTGATGACTTCTCGCATGGTTAACGGAGGGTATGCCGTGAAACCTTTCCTTGTGCGTGACAATAAATCTGATTCATATACTTCCGAGAGAACTAGTTTTCCTAAGATTGATATATCCTCTTCTTCAATGGAAATTATCCTTAAAGGGATGAATCAGGTTACTAACCATCCGGCTGGAACCGCTTATAGTTCCCGGATTAATATATATGGTATGGAAATGGGAGGAAAGACAGGAACTTCTCAAGTCAGAAGAATTCATGAAGAAGAGCGTGAAGAAAATTATCAAAAAAAGATAAAACCATGGATAGAAAGAGACCATGCGCTTTTCGTCGGGTACGCGCCTGTTGAAAATCCAAAGTTTGTAGTTGCGGTAGTTGTGGAACATGGCGGCAGCGGGTCTACTAAAGCTGCTCCAATTGCGCGAGATGTTCTTATGGAGACTCAGAGAAGAGATAAAAAATATTCAACATAATTTCCTAGAAATAATAGAAAATTAATTTTGAATCAAATGGCAAATAAGAAGCAAAATATAGTGAAACGTAAGAGCAAACAAGCCAAGCTTCTTCAATCATCTCAATACAGAAGCAGGATTATCGTTTCCAAAAAATTATATTCTAGGAAGAAGAAAAAAAGATGAGATCTTACAATAGGGAAAGCGCTTTATTTTCGAAGTTTTCGAAAATTAACTGGATTTTAGTTCTTCTCATATGCTGCGCTGGATCCTTGGGGTTCGCAATGCTTTATTCCTCGGCTGGTGGGGACTTGCATCCGTGGGCCCTACCTCAGATAGTTAGATTTTCAGCAGGTTTCTTTATTATGATTATTTTTGCATTAATCGACATAAATTTTTGGTTTCGTAATGCTTATATAATCTACTTTATCCTTTTTCTTGCTGTGCTTTCTGTAGAATTTTTTGGAATAAGTGGTATGGGAGCTAAAAGATGGATTGATCTTGGAGTTACCCGGATTCAGCCTTCAGAAATGATGAAGCTTGGTCTGTTACTTGCGATTTCCAGATATTTTCATGGTCTATCGATGGACCAAGTAAAAAAAACGATATTTCTTTTTGTGCCAATTATTTTGGTTATTCTCCCTACCATTGTAGTATTGTCCCAACCCGATTTAGGAACAGGAGTAATTCTAATTTTAATCGGTATTTCAATATTTTTCATAGCNGGCGTACAAATTTGGAAATTTATTCTTGTGCTTATTGCTTCTGTCATTGCGACTCCTTACNTATGGAATTTTTTGCATTCTTATCAGCAAGAAAGAATCTTGGCTTTTTTTAATCCCGATAAGGATCCTTTGGGTTCCGGTTATCAAATAGCTCAATCAAAAATTGCAATGGGTTCGGGTGGCGTCTCTGGAAAGGGCTTTCTTGAAGGCACTCAGACTCATTTACACTTTCTTCCGGAGACACAAACTGATTTTGCTTTTACGATGATCGCTGAAGAATTTGGTTTTGTTGGAGGGCTAGTTTTGCTAGCGATTTATATAATGATATTGATTTATGTTTTCTCAATTGCGATGCGATCTAAAAATCATTTTGGAAGAATGGTTGCAATAGGTGTGAGTACCGCGTTCTTTTTATATTTCTTTATAAATATTGCTATGGTCACTGGCCTGATACCTATTGTTGGCGTTCCTTTACCATTTATTTCTTATGGAGGCTCTTCCTTAATTACCTTGATGGCGTCTTTCGGAATTGTTATGTCTGTTTATGTTCATAGGGATATTGACATTGATCCATTTGGGAGAAGAATATGAAAAGGAAGGTTATAGTATATTATGTTCCCTATTATTAGGCACTTTTCAAATGCCTTGACGCCGGTGTTTCTTCGTACCTCGGTTACTCCTAATGTAGTTACGATTTTTGGCCTCATCCTTGGCCTTGTTTCCGCGTTTCTCTTTCTATCTACTGATTCTTATCCCATATCAGAATTTTCCACTGATTACTTCTTACACATAATTGCTTCGCTACTTCTATGCTGTTGCTATGTTTTAGATCGTATTGATGGAGAGATTGCAAGAGCTAAAGGACTTACTAGCACCTTTGGTAAAGGAATGGATGAAATTTCTGGTTGGCTTATACATACAACAATTTTTTTAGCAATGGGCCTTTCTTACTTTCAAGAGACAGGGAATGGTTTATGGGCTGCCTTTGGAATTGCAGCAGCGATTGGCGCGACGATTAATTTCCTGTTAGTAACAATCTTGGATCTTTGGGGATTTTTGAAAAGAAAGAAGTTTCAGAGCGAGGGCGAGGTAATCACAAATCTTTCACAGCTTGATAAGACTTGGGATAAAACCTTGTTTATTTTTAGAGAATTATTTCGTAATGATTTTTGTCTCATTCTACTCTTTTTTAGCCTGATTGGCATACCTTGGTTACTTCTCCCTTTGGCTGCTGTGGGGGCTCAATTTTATTGGATTTTTGCTTTTTTTAAGGTTACAAGAAATTTCAAACCTTGACCTCGGGCACTTTAAGTCTATATTTTTGCTTCATAAGTACGGGCCGTTAGCTCAGTTGGTAGAGCGGGTGACTCTTAATCACTAGGTCGGGGGTTCGAATCCCCCACGGCCCTCGAAATTTATTTTTAGTAGTTGAAATGGATAAAATTCCGATCACAGTCGAAAATGAACAACAATTGAGGGAAGAGATCGAGAAATTAAAAAGCCTTGAAAGACCTCGGATTGTAAATGCCATAGCTACGGCGAGAGAACACGGAGATTTGAAAGAAAATGCAGAGTATCATGCGGCTCGGGAGGAGCAAGGATTGCTTGAAGCAAAAATCTCTAAGATCGAAGATACATTATCTAGAGCTGATATTATTGACATTACTAAAGTGCCGCCCTCTGATAAGATTATTTTTGGTTCGACAGTTGTCGTGCATGATTTAAGTGTAGAAAAAGATAAAAAAATAACTTACAAAATTGTCGGTGAGTACGAGGCTGATGCCGAAAAAGGCTTAATCTTCTCTAAGTCTCCTCTTGCTAAGGCTTTAATGGGAAAAGAAAAAGGTAATTTTATTGAAGTTAATTTTCCGGCAGGCACAAAATCATTTGAGATAATAGATGTTAAATATATTTAGGTTTTGCTAATGGTCAAAAATTCAACTTTTCTTGTTAAACGCAAGAATATAAAGCAGATAGAAGAAGGCTCAGACTTTGCTCCTAAATTTAGCAAGGATGGATTGATTCCAGTTGTTACTACTGATTATAAGAGTAACGAAGTTTTGATGCATGGCTTCATGAATAAACAGGCGCTTATCGCAACTATTAAGACCGGAGAAGCTACCTATTGGAGCAGGAGCCGAAAGACTCTTTGGCGAAAAGGGCAAACAAGTGGCTTTGTCCAAAAGATACGCGAAATGTTGATAGATGACGATCAGGACGCTATTTGGCTTCGTGTGGATGTTAGGGGCGGCGCCAGTTGTCACGTTGGTTATCGTTCCTGTTTTTATAGAAAAATTAGGATTTCTGATGTTAAGAAGGGTAGTGTTAAATTAAAATTTAAAACTAAGAAAAAAGTATTTGATCCAAAGAAAGTATACGGAGATTCTCCTAATCCTACTGAGATTTAATACCGCCTTTTCTCTTTAGCAAAAGTTTTGGGGATGCAGAAAGTAATAAAAATTCATAAAACTGGAAGCATAAAGAATATGCGCTTTGAAGATTCTTTTCTTTCTGCTCCTAAGAATCATGAAGTAACTATTAGACACCAGGCGATAGGTGTTAATTTCCTTGATATTATTCATCGGCAGGGCCGTATTGATATTGCAAAACCATTTATTTTAGGGGTTGAGGGCTCTGGTTTTGTGGAAAGAGTTGGTAAATCCGTTAAAGGTTTTAAAATCGGAGATAGGGTGGCTTACGCAGCACTTCCATCCGGCTCTTATTCCGAGTGCCGTAATATTGATAGTTTACAGGTTATTAAATTGCCAAGATTCATTAGTTTTGAAAATGCTGCTGCGATTATGTTGAAGGGATTAACTGCGGAATACTTATTGCACCAGACTTATCGGATTAGTAGAGGCACAACGATTCTTATTCATGCAGCCGCTGGCGCGATGGGACTCATTCTTAGTCAATGGGCAAAAAAAATAGGTGCAACTGTGATCGGTGTTGTCAGCACAAGAAAAAAGAAAGAACTAGCGTTAAAAAACGGTTGTGATCATGTNATTATTTATAAGAACGGAAGCTTCGCTAAAAAAGTTTTGGCAATCACCAAGAACGATGGCGTGGATGTTGTTTACGATGGTATTGGAAAGAATACTTTTCGAGGGTCAGTTGCTTGTCTTGCTCCTCTGGGTCATTTGGTTTCTTTTGGTCAAGNATCTGGACCGATTCAAGGAATCGACATAAATATTTTAATGGAGAAATCAAATACCATTACGAGACCTAGTTTATTCGTTTATACTGGAAACCGGAAACGACTTGAACGCATGGCTGGGCGTTTATTTCGCGCTATTAAGAAAAAGAAATTTAAGATCAGAATTAACCAAAAGTTTCAATTGAAGCATGCAGATATTGCTCATCAAAAGATACAGTCAAGGTTAACAACAGGATCCACAATTTTATTACCATAATTAATAGCTTATCATCTTTTCCCTTCCGAGCTATAATGGAGGGAAGTGTAAATAAATTTTTAGCAGGAATAAAAAAATGGGAAAAATGTATTTTATCAAGAGATCAGGTATTTTTGCTGCAATTTTAGTTTTATTGGTTGCTTGTAACCATGAATTACCCAATTTGACCGGCACCTGGTCTGGGGAGGCAACTGCAATTAGCAGCGTTGAGGGTCTGGTATCTGGAGAGAAAAAAATCACTATTGAACAAGATGGTTCAACGTTCCGAGGTACCGTTGTTACTCGAGCCGGAGTAAAGAATATTATCGGATCCATTGCCTCTGATAATGAGCACTTCGTTTATGTCCATGTTGGAGATATGGGACATGCTGAAGGAAGAATTCTTGGAAAGAATCGAATTGAGACTTGCTATGTGCATCCAGGAAAAAATGCCGTTGCGGGTTGTTCGGTATCCTCTAGGGAACAATAATAAAAAACAACAACAAGAGTGTCGTGCGTATATTTTATTCCTTCATGTGACTCCATTTATCGTCAAGGATGCGATTTCGAATCATATAGCTCATGCTTCTTGTCCATGTTTCATCGGTGTTGCCTCGCACATCTACGCTTTGTACCTCGACTAATTTACCAGTCTTTGTGTCTCGCATGAATACATTGATGTTAAGGATCAAATTACTCACTTTTTGTACATAGCCAACTAATGATAAATCAGCTCCTAATTTTTTTGCTACATCTGCGTCACACCCGTTACATGCATGGAAACCTCCTCTCCAGTATTCGATTTCTTTTTTTGCTGGTGAAATATCAATCGGTTTATAACGTTTAGATTCCTCAAGTTTTTCGCGAAGTATTCTTGTAATTATTTTAAGTCTTTTATTTTGTGCAATAATTTCCTCTTGAATCATGCCGCCACTCGTATCAATCATTTCAAAGTCAAAAATAGCAACGGTTTTTGGCCAATTTTTCGTATTATTTGATTGAGATGTTGTGGAATATAGTACTAACGCTAATAGTAGGATAGGGGTTAATAAAGATNTCTTATATCTAAACATGGTAGTTTCCTTTCTGTGATTTTACCAAAGCTATATTTTTCTTATGATTTTCTCAAGCCTATTTGTGATTGAATAAATTGTCTATCAAAGGCGAAAATTTCCCGTTCTGCGGATTTACTTTTGTCCATAACAGAAAAGAGCCACATCATAATGAATGCTGTGGTTACTGAAAAAAGTGCTGGGTATCTGTAAGGGAATATTGGCTGGTCATATTCAAGGATCTCAACCCAGACCGTTGGGCCAAGAATGACCAAGACTGTCGCTGTGATAAGACCAGCACTGCCTCCTATTAGGGCACCTTTGGAGGTCAGCCCCTTCCAATACATGGCAAGAAATAGGAGTGGGAAGTTTGCGCTAGCGGCTACGGCGAATGCAAGGCCAACCATGAATGCTACATTCTGTTGCTCGAAAAGAATACCGAGAAAGATAGCAATACATCCAAGGATGACGGCTGAGATTTTTGAAACGAACAGCTCCTTTTTTTCATTGGCTTTTCCCTTTTTCAACGCGGAAGCATATAGGTCATGACTTACTGCTGATGCCCCTGCGAGAGTCAGTCCTGATACCACCGCGAGTATTGTGGCAAAGGCCACCGCTGATATAAATCCTAGAAACATGTCCCCTCCGACGGCGTTTGCAAGATGTATGGCAGCCATATTATTTCCTCCCTTTAAACCACCACTTGCAGTCAAGAATTCAGGATTTTTCGAAATTAACATAATTGCTCCAAAACCTATAATGAAGGTTAGTATGTAAAAATATCCGATAAAACCCGTGGCAAAAAAAACTGATTTGCGAGCCTCCTTTGCATTTTTGACGGTAAAAAAACGCATCAAAATATGTGGGAGTCCTGCTGTGCCGAACATAAGCGCTATGCCCAAAGATATTGCCGAAATAGGATCAGATACTAGACCGCCAGGCTCCATGATTGCATGGCCTCGAGAGTGAGCGTTTACTGCTTCCTGAAAGAGTGTTTCAAAACTAAAATCCGCGATCCACATAACCGCGATTGTCATAAAAGTTGCGCCGAGTAAAAGCAGTACAGCTTTAATGATTTGAACCCAGGTAGTTGCCAACATGCCTCCAAAACTTACGTAAAGAATCATTAGAACCCCGACGATCAAAACAGCAAATTCATAGGGAAGGCCAAACAACAGTTGAATCAGCTTTCCTGCCCCGACCATTTGTGCAATCAGGTATAAGGCGACCGTTACCAATGATCCGCTTGCGGCAAGACATCTTATTTGGGTTTGATCAAGGCGGTGTGATGCAGCGTCAGCAAAGGTATAATCTCCTAAATTACGCAACCGTTCAGCGAGAAGAAACATTATAATCGGCCAGCCGACAAGAAATCCAATCGAGTAAATAAGCCCATCATATCCTGAAAGATAGACAAGGCCAGAAATACCTAAAAAGGACGCCGCTGACATATAGTCACCTGCAATAGCCAGCCCGTTTTGTAAACTGGTGATCTTTCTTCCTGCAGCGTAAAAATGGGACCGGGATTTCGTCCTTTTGGCGGCCCAATAGGTAATCATCAGGGTTGCAAAGACGAATATGAAAAACATTGTTATGGCTGGATAATTGCTCATTTATTCTTTTTTAGAATTATTTTTTCGATTTGATCAAATTCTCGGTTGGCGATAAGAACGTATACTCCTGTTAATGTAAAAGCTAAAAGTATAATGGAAACTCCGATAGGGATTCCAATTGTGATAACTGATTCATCGGATATCTTGAATCCTAGCACTGCGGGGAAAAAGGCCACTAAGAGAATAAAGGAAAAGTAAGTCACAAGCGTAATAGCCGAAAGCAGCCAACTAACGAAAGATTTTCTTTTGACCAAAGATTTAAATTCTTTGCTGTTGATAATGTCCTTTTTTGAACGAGATCCCATTGGTATCTGAGTGGTTGAATTCTATTGTTATTGGCTTTTCTTTAAAAATTTTATATCTATGTGCCTTGAAGTAAATATAAAAATTTTTGTTGCATTTATGTGACGGTTTTTATAGTCTACCACCTGAGATTGCTAGGTTTTAGGATCTCGTTAGTTCGCTGCTGATAGCGGATTGAAATTAACTGGTATATTGCTCGAAAGGAGGATGTAACCATGGTCTCTATGAATTTACCCGTTTTATCGAACGAAGCTGGATTCTCTCGGTATCTGAGAGAAATTAGCGCTTTTCCGATGCTTACTAAAGAAGAAGAATTTGCGCTTGCGCGCGGATGGAAAAAACATGAGGACATTTCTTCGGCTCAGAAGCTTGTAACAAGTCACTTAAGATTAGTAGTTAAAATTGCAAGATCCTTTAAAGGTTATGGTTTGCCAATGGCAGATCTTGTTTCTGAGGGCAATCTTGGCCTCATGCGCGCCGTTAAAGGTTTTGATCCGGAGCGCGGATTTCGCTTGGCCACTTACGCAATTTGGTGGATTAGAGCCGGTGTGATTGAATATGTTCTACGTTCTTGGTCTTTGGTTAAGATTGGAACCATGGCGGCACAAAAGAGACTGTTCTTTGGTTTAAAGAAAATAAAAAATAAGTTACAAATTTTTAATAAGTCTGATCTTTCACCCTCCCAGTCTGAAGAAATCTCCGAGACTTTAGGAGTTTCCCAGCGCGATGTCGTTGATATGGACAGAAGATTATCTAGCTCCGATTTGTCCCTGAATGCTCCTGTTGGTAAGGAAAACTTTGTTGAATACCAGGATCTGTTACAGGATCCGGGAACTAGTCTGGAAGATCGTGCTTTAGAGAACAGCGAAAGGAAATATGGAAATCGCTTGTTATCAAACGCGATGAAGGTTCTCAATGATCGTGAACAACATATTCTTCGTGAGAGGAAGCTAAAGGATAATCCGAAAACACTCGAAGAGTTGGCTAAGTTTTATAAAATTAGCAGGGAGAGAATTAGGCAGATTGAAGCCCGCGCTTTTGAAAAATTACAGACAGCCGTAATCAAGGAAAAAGAATCAAGCTCTGATATTTAGGGATTCTTAGTTGAATTTCTGTAAAGGAATTGAATCTTTTTCATTTTCGTTTACGCAGAATGAAAAGATTATTTTTGCTCCATCTGGCACAAACATTTCTGGCATTTCATTAATAGNTTCTCGACACTGATTGATATCAAAAAATGGTTTGGTTATTTCTCGATGCGTTTGCTTGTCGCATTCNGANTCGATCGCTAGACAATAGAANATTATTCCTACATATTTTAGCAAATTAATTTATCCATTAGGTTCCAAGCTATCATAATCATGGCAAGAGTAAANACAGATTTTAAACCCNCACTAACGCCAAAAGAAATGCTTGCTTTTGGTGTTTTTGGTGGGTGGTATTTCGGTAAGNATATAGCAGAGTATCCCAAAGAATGGTTTAAGGACGCNAAAATCAGTAAGAATGGTTTTAATGTACAATTAAATTTTTTTAAGGTTCAGTCTGGACAAAGCAGGACGATTTGGAAGAACAAAGGATGGATTACCCCAGAAGATTCGTTGGGCTGGTTTCAATGGTATTGTAGGTATTTTATGGGTCGACGGATTCCGGATATTGACCAAATCCAGATTGGTAGATGGAGATCTTTTGGTCCTAGACATAGGGCAGCTATTATGCATAACTGTTCATCGCAAGATCTTGGTTGTCGACCGAGACAAAGACAGGCTTTGTTGCAGTGGGCATATGATCCCTTTTTTTAGTTTTAGCGATAATACTTAACTGCAGGATATGAAGAAATTTTATAAAACTATATTTTTTGTTGTTTTGGCTTTATTTTTCACCAAAAATAGTTTTGCTGATCTCAGACATGATGGGGGTAAAACAGGGATGCAAAATGCCTATGATTTCGAGTTTGTCTCAATTGACGGCGAATCTTTCTCTCTTAACCAATATGATGGGAAAGTGTTGTTGATTGTGAATACTGCTTCCTACTGTGGATTTACAAAACAGTATAACGCTTTACAGAAATTATGGGATCGTTATCGTCAAAATGGCCTTATTGTTATTGGCGTTCCTTCTAACGATTTTGCGAATCAAGAGCCGGGAACAAGCAATGAAATTAAGAAGTTTTGTGAAGTTAATTTTGGTATTAATTTTCCAATGACTGCAAAGGTTTCAGTGATTGGAGAAAAAGCACATCCTTTCTATAAATGGGCTTCGAAGAAAGTTGGATTTATAGGATCGCCAAAATGGAATTTTCATAAATTTTTAATAGGAAACAAAGGTCAGTTACTAGAGTGGTACTCTTCGGTAACGGACCCGCTATCCAAGAATATTGAAGTAGCTATTAAATCAGCTTTAGGCGATAGGGAAAAGAATGAATAGAAACTAGGTTATTTTTTGTATTCCAATATCGAAGAAAATGGAATGTTGATTTTTTGCCTACCTTTTAGAAATTTTAATTCCATTAGGCATGCTGATCCAACTGGAGTTGCTCCAATTTTTTTTATAAGGCTAATTGACGCAGCCATCGTTCCTCCTGTTGCAAGAAGATCATCAATGACAACGACTTTTTTGTTTTTCTTTATTAAGCCTTTGCTGACCTCAATGACATCGGTTCCATATTCTAAGTCATATGAGACGTTCGTGATCTTTCCAGGAAGTTTTCCTTTTTTTCTAATCATAAAGAAACCACAGTTTAGCTTCAGAGCTAGAGGAGCTGCGATTAAGAAACCTCGTGATTCAATTCCAGCAAGATAGTCTGGCTTGAAGGGCCTAACTTTGGATGCCATCTCTTCTATAGCGGTTCTCCACGCTACAGGATGTGCAAGCAGGGTAGAAATGTCATAAAAAAGAATTCCTTTTTTTGGAAAATCAGGTATAGAACGAATATGATCTTTTAAGTTCATGAAGAGATAATGTATTTGTTTTTCTTGAAAATACAATATTAATTAGTGCCTATTATAAGTGATAATGATTATGGAAAAATTATCGGGTTTAACTAAAAAAATTGTTCTTGCAATGCTACTTGGGGCGATTTTTGGTATTCTTGCAAAATCCTTTTTGTCATCTTTTCCCAGAATCGAAAATCTGATTATTTTTAATCTTTTTGAGTTGGTTGGGAGTCTATTTATCTCTTCTCTCAAAATGCTTGTTGTACCTCTTGTTTTTGTTTCTCTCGTATCTGGAATTGGTTCGTTGCGAGATTTGGGATCGTTAGGTAAGTTGGGGGCACGTACGCTCATGCTGTATTTGCTAACTACTGGAGTTGCGGTTTCGATAGGTCTTTTTCTGGCTGATATTTTTGAGCCCGGAAAAGGACTGAATCTTGCGGATGCGGCAGGAGGATTCGAATTAGAAAAGACCCCGTCTTTAATGGATATTTTAACTGGCATTATTCCTAATAATCCAGTGGCGGCAATGGCAGAAGGTAACATGCTTCAAATTATTGTTTTTTCGATTTTGTTTGGGATCGGTGCATCTGCTTCCAAGAAGTATGGGAAAAAAATTTTTAAAGCTTTTGATGGTTTAAACGCGATCATTACAAATATTATTTTTATTATTATGTCTTTTGCGCCCTATGGCGTTTTTTGCCTCATAGGTAAAGCTTTTTATAGCCAGGGACATGAAGTCATAGTTTCAATGGCCGAATATGTATTGGTTGTTATAGCGGCATATCTTTTCCACGCGCTTGGAGTCTTTTCGTTCTTAATCAAATATTTTTGTAAATTAAATCCACTGATCTTTTTTAAAAAGATGAGGCAAGTTCAGATTTTTGCTTTTAGCACTTCCAGCAGCAATGCAACAATTCCTATTAACCTGGATACTGTTGTTAAAAGATTGGGTGTAAGAAAATCCGTTGCTTCTTTTACTATCCCGCTTGGAGCAACCATTAACATGGACGGAACCGCTATTATGCAAGGTGTTGCCACTGTTTTCATTGCTAACGCATATGGTCTTGATCTAGCGCTTGCCCAATATTTTACTATTGTTTTGACTGCAATGCTTGCGTCCATTGGAACTGCGGGTGTTCCTGGTGTTGGCTTGGTAATGTTGGCGATGGTTCTTAAGCAAGTTGGTCTTCCTGTTGAGGGAATCGGTCTGATCATAGGAGTAGATCGCATACTTGATATGCTTCGGACCGCAATTAACGTTACAGGTGATGCGGCTGTTTCAACGGTTGTTGCCGTAAAGGAGAAATCTTTGGATTATAAAGTTTTTAATAATACACAAAAATAAAGCCCGCTTTAAAACGGGCTTTATTTTTTAAAAAGAATATTTTTTAGTTATTTCAATGTTTTTAAATACTCTATGAGATCTGCGCGTTTATCAGCTTTCTTTAAACCGGGAAAAATCATTTTTGTACCTTTGACCATTGCTCTGGGTTTTTTAATCCATTTGTCAAGATTAGCTTCATCCCAGGTTATGCCCAGGGTTTTCAATCCATCAGAATATTCAAACCCCGAGATTGAAGCCGACGCTCTGCCAATAATCTTATGAAGAGTTGGGCCAATCTTGTTTCCCCCATCTTTGACTGAATGACATGCTTTGCATTTTTTAAATTGCTTTTTTCCTGCTGCTGCATCAGCTGCCAATAAGCTAGGCGATCCAACCATTAGCAGGAAAGGCAAGGTCAGCAAAAGAGAGAAGGTATTATTTTTTTTCATTGATTTCTCCTGTCCCGTTTTCTTTTAATCTTTGTACTTCTTTTGGTGGAAATATAAAGGAAAATCGTGACAAAAGGATGATAAAGCTAGCATAGATCACTAGCATAGATCACTAGCATAGATCACTAGCATAGATCCTAATAAGAGCGATTTATTGAGAAATTTACAATTCTTTGTAAAGCCTGTTTTTCAAAACTATCTGGAAAGATTCTGAGAGAATCTATGGCAATTGATGCAAAAAACTGGGCTCTTTTAACGCTATCTTGTATAGCGTTTCTCAGGTTCATAATTCTTATCGCTTTTTTGAAATCTCTGGGGGTTTGTTTCTTTTCTTTCATGGTTTTGTTCCAGAACAATCGTTCTTTCTCATTACCACGGCTATAAGCTAGTATAACGGGTAAGGACATTTTCCCCGATCGAAAATCTTCACCAATGACCTTGCCAAACTTTTTTTTATTAGAGATATAATCAAGCACATCATCAATAATTTGGAAAGCATTACCAAGGTTCAAGCCAAAGTTTTTTAATGCATCTCTTTCTTTATGAGATTGGTCCGAAATAATAGCCCCAACTTCGCATGCTGAGGAAAAAAGTTGTGCTGTTTTTGATTTAATGACATCTAGGTACACGGCTTCAGAAATTTCAATATCTCTCGATGTTGTTAATTCTAGTATTTCTCCTTCGGCAATAATAGAAGCTGTGTTTGATAGAGTTTTTAATATTTCCATTGAACCATCAGAAACCATGAGATCAAAAGCACGACTTAGAAGAAAGTCCCCAACTAAAATGCTAGCCTTGTTGCCCCAAACTGCATTGGCGGTCTTCTTACCACGACGCAAGAACCCTTCATCAACGACATCATCATGCAGCAGAGTTGCGGAGTGGATTAACTCAATACATGCAGCTAGTTTGAGATGCCTGTTTTCTTGATGGTCGAATAATTTGGTGGAAAATATGGTTAGGCTGGGTCGAATTCGCTTGCCACCGTTGAAAAGTAAATGGTTAGCAAGTTCAGGGATTAGTGGGATTGAGCTTTGGGTACTTTGTTTGATAATTTCATCTACTAAATTTATTTCACCTTTGATTGGCGAGACGATTTGTTCGAGCTTATCAAATGATTTTGAATAATCTTTAGTTTTGAGTTGAACTATTTGAACCAAAACTTATCTCCATTTCATAATTTTGATGATATTATAAAATAATCTTTTTTGTGTTATGGTCTAAAACTCGACCAATGTCAAAACTTGATGATAAATTTTTTAGCGTAGATAGTCTAGTGGGCGGAAAAGTAAAACTTTTTCAACCAAAGAGTGGCTATCGTGTATCAATAGACTCTGTATTGCTCTCTGCTTCAGTTCCCGCGAGTGTTGGTGATAGAGTTCTAGATTTAGGCTCAGGTGTTGGTGCAGCGGCTTTGTGTTTAGCTAGGAGAGTGGGCGGTTGTGAAATCATAGGCGTTGAGATACAAAGTGATCTTAT
>PARU01000017.1 GCA_002712065.1 Rickettsiales bacterium
AGCAGCCTTTGCATCAGGCGCAGCCTCAGCAGCCTTTGCATCAGGCGCAGCCTCAGCAGCCTTTGCATCAGGCGCAGCCCCAGTCTTCTTTTTTTCTTTTGGTAAATGTTTTTTTGTTTGTTTGGGTATAGGAAGTTTTTCAGCCATTCCTTCATTTGCTAAAAATTGATTAACTCTTCTGCTTGACTTGGCCCCGACTGATAACCAATACTCAATTCGTTCTTTTTTTAGGGTGATTCTTTTTGGATCATCTTTATTCATGAGAGGATCATAGGTTCCCAGATTTTCAATAAATCTCCCATCTCTTGGCTTTCGAGAATCGGCAACTACAATCCTATAAAAAGGCCTTTTCTTTGCTCCCTTTCTGGTTAACCGTATTGCTAGTGACATATTTTTTTCCTTAACTAATTAGTTAAAATTTTTGCTTGAATTGAGAAAGTCCCTGACCAAGCAATCCTTTAAATCCTGATTTTTTCATTTGCTTCATCATCTTATTCATTTGTTTAAATTGTTTAAGTAAAATATTTATATCTTGAACCTTAGATCCAGATCCAGATGCAACCCTTTTTTTTCTAGAGGCATTCAAAACCTCTGGAGTAGTACGTTCCTTTGGCGTCATAGAAAATATAATAGCCTGCTGTTTTTTTACAATTTCTTTATCAAGATCTACAGAGGGGTTTTTATTTTGTAATTGTCCTAATCCTGGAATTTTCCCAATCAGACTATTTATTCCGCCCATTTTGCTGATTTGTGATAGTTGTTTGGAAAAATCTTCTAGATCAAATTTCCCCTTTTTGATTTTTTCAGCAACCTCTTCTGCTTCTTCCTTATCAACAGTTTCGGATGCCTTTTCGACTAAACCAATAACGTCGCCCATTCCCAGAATCTGAGATGCTATACGATCTGGATGAAAATCGTCAATTTCATCCAATTTTTCTCCTATACCTATCAATTTTATTGGACAACCAGTTACTGCGGTCATAGATAAAGCCGCACCTCCTCTAGCATCTCCATCCAATCGGGTTAACATTATTCCTGTTAGATTTAGTTTTTTGTGAAAAGTTTCTGCTATTTTTACAGCATCTTGGCCAGTCATCGCATCTGCAACCAATATTTTTTCGTGGGGATTAGCTTTATCTGTAATTAATTTAATTTCGTTCATTAATTCTTCGTTAATTTGTGATCTGCCTGCCGTATCAAGGATAAGCACGTCGAAACCCCCTAACTTTGCCTTTTCCTTTGCCCTTTCTGTAATTTGTATCGGTTGCTCATTCTTTACAATATCTAAAGTTTCTATTTCTAATTGTGATCCTAATATGCTCAGTTGTTCTTGGGCTGCCGGTCTGTATATATCTAATGAAGCCATTAAAACTTTCTTTTTATTTTTCAATGTCAATCGTTTGGCTAATTTTGCGGAAGAGGTTGTCTTCCCTGATCCCTGTAAACCGAGCATTAAAATTATAACTGGTGGCGCGGCATCTATATCAATAGATATATTCCTATCACCTAGTGTTTTTACTAGATGATCATGCACTATTTTTACAACCATTTGTCCCGGATTAATGCTTTTGACAACGTCTTGACCAAGCGCCTTTTGCTTTACTTCTTCGATAAATTCTTTCACAACGGAAAGAGCAACGTCTGCTTCTAGAAGAGTGATCCTTATTTCTCTCATGGCTTGATCGATATCTTTTTCGGTTAGCACTCCCCGACCTTTTAAACCATCAAGGATCTTTCCTAATTTATCTTTTAAGTTTTCAAACATTCTTAATCTAAAAAAATTCTATTAAATTATGATTTAAATTCTGTTAAACAATTCGGGCTTTATTTAGTAGTCACCATTAGTTATTCTTGGAATGCCGAAATTTAGGCATAACCGAAGTATTAATCAAGACTCAAGTTTAATATTAGTTAAAATGTATATATTTATTAACCTTTGATAATTTTTTTATTATATCAAAATGGACAACATTAATTTTATTAAAATGCATGGCCTGGGTAATGATTTTGTTATTTTAGACTCCCGTCTAGGCTCTATCACCTTGCAGCCAAAAGAAATAAGCTTGATTGCAGATAGGCATATAGGTGTGGGCTGTGACCAAATTGTTATAATGTTGCCAAGTCAGGATGATCTTGCTGATATTTTTATAAAGATTTTTAATAGTGATGGAAGCGAGACGTTTGCTTGCGGGAATGCCACTCGATGTGTTGCATCNCTTTTNATGAAGGAATTGAAAAAAGATCACGTTACTGTGGAAACAATGTCTGGTCTATTGGATGCTGAACTTAATTCCGGAACAAGTGTAGCNCTTAATATTGGAAAGGCGAGTTTTAATTGGAAAGATATACCNCTCAGTGAGTCTCTAGATACNGCTAATATTAATATTCCCAAGATGAAATTTCGTGATGGATTTGCCGTAAATTTGGGAAATCCCCATATAGTCTTTTTCGAAAATGATGTAGAGAAGCTTGATTTAAAAAAGGATGCTCCGGCGATAGAAAATCATAAATTTTTTCCNGAAAGAGTTAATGTNAATTTTGCACAAATAATTACGAAAAATAAGATCCGCCTTAGAGTCTGGGAAAGGGGTGCTGGTGAGACTCTGGCATGTGGTACTGGNGCATGTGCNACCGTGGCNGCTTCTTTTAAAAAGGGCTTAACCGATTCCAACGTTCNGGTATTATTAGATGGTGGCTCATTAGATGTACAATTTTTNAATGATGGGCATTTGGTAATGATTGGCGATGTTTCAAGAGTCTTTGACGGAACAATTGATAAAGCTATATTTAAATCTGNAAATTAAGAATGTTAAAAANTATTAAGAAAGAATCTCTAGTGACTAATGTAACGGTTAAAACTTTTGGTTGTAGGCTTAATAGTTANGAATCTCAATTGATNAGAGAAAGTTTTNCTAACNATGGCAAAAAAAAATTAGATCGTTTTCATGTTATTAATACTTGCAATGTTACTAATGAGGCAGTGAGACAAGCGCGTCAGGCTATTAGGAAAATTCATAGAGAATATCCAGNGAATAAAATTTTAGTTACAGGNTGTGCCGCACAGATAGCGCCAGAATTATTTGCAAAAATGCCAGAAGTAGATCTTGTAATCGGTAATAGGGAAAANATTGATCCTGATATTTTTTCATCACTTGTTTTGCAATACCCAAAAGATAAAAAAATTTTTGTAAAAAATATTTTTACTGGAAAAAATACTTACCCTCCCTTAATTCNTAATTTTCATGAACGGTCTCGGGCCTTCCTTCAAGTACAACAGGGATGTGATTATAGATGTACCTTTTGCGTCATACCTTTTTCTAGAGGCAACAGCTTTAGCATTCCTTATGATCATATTTTTAAGCAGATACAAATTTTTCTCGATAAAGGCTTTAAGGAAATAATTTTGACAGGCGTCGACTTGACCTCTTATGGGAAGGATTTAAAAAATAAACTTCGTTTAGGAGATATAGTTGAAAAAATTTTATATGATTTTCCAGAATTAAANCGTTTGAGAATCTCTTCTTTGGATCCAGCGGCTATTGATTCGAAGTTAAAAAATTTATTGATTTCCGAGGATCGTATCATGCCNCATGTACATTTGAGCATACAATCTGGAGATAACATTATTTTAAAACGGATGAAAAGAAGACATTCACGCGANCAAGTAATTGAGCTTTGTAGTGATTTGATAAAAAAAAGAAAAGGAATTACCTTTGGGGCGGANTTGATTGTGGGATTTCCAACAGAGACTGAAAATATGTTTCAAAATACTCTTAAAATAGTTNCTCAATCGAAATTAACTTTCTTACATATTTTTCCTTTTTCTCCTAGATCTGGAACACCTGCCTCTAAAATGCCCCAAGTTTCTGGCGCNGTAGTTAAGGAAAGACTTTCAAGGCTGAGGGATATGAGTTATAAGGCTCTACGTTTTAGTATGAATAGTTTGATTGGAAAAAAAGTTTCNGTTTTGTTAGAAAAAGAAAAATGGGGCCGCTGTGAATCTTATTTTCCTGTTAAGATTGACAAGGTTGGGAAAATTGGGAATGTCCTTTCAGCTTCCATCACTGACTATAGTGCTGATGGTGAATTAGAGGCAAAAGTAAATTGATTACAAGNAGAGAGTAATGGTCAAAAAAACTACAAGNAGCTGGTTTTCGCGGTTACGTGNCGGTCTTAGTAAGTCTTCAGAGAAGATTTCCGAAGGTATGAATAAAATTTTNTCAGGAANAAGATTGGATGAATCGACCTTNAGCGAATTGGAAGATCTATTAATTTCNTCGGANTTAGGGGTGNATATATCAAGCCAGCTTGTCGGGAGCCTTGAAAGGCATCACTTTCATTCTGAAATTTCTCCCGCACAATTNCAAGAAATGATGTCTGATATTATNTCCAAAACNTTAACACCCGTTGCNAAGCCNCTGNTTCCAAGTGANGTAAAAAAGCCCTTTGTGGTTCTTGTTGTTGGGGTTAATGGTAGTGGAAAGACAACAACCATTGTAAAATTTGCCAAGACATATAAAGATGATGGGCTTTCGGTAACTATGGTTGCTGCGGATACATTTCGAGCAGCTGCTGTGAAACAACTTGAGGTCTGGGGTGAGCGAATTGAATGTCCAGTGATTANTCCTAATAGAGTTGGAATCGATCCNGCTGGCTTAATACACGACGCCTATTTGAAAGCAAGAAGGTCTAAAACAGATGTGCTTTTAATAGATACTGCTGGAAGACTTCAAAATAAAGTAAATCTGATGAATGAATTAAAAAAAATTGATTCGGTTTTAAAAAAAATNAATCCCGAAGCACCACATAGTTCAGTTTTGGTCTTAGACGCAACNGTTGGGCAGAATGCCCACTCTCAGGTAGAGAATTTTAAGCAGGNAGTTAATATTTCTGGCATTGTTATGACAAAACTTGACGGAACGGCAAAGGGNGGTGTGCTTGTTGCTTTGGCTGATAAGTATGCCTTACCNATTCATGCAATTGGTGTTGGTGAGGGAGTTGATGATCTTAGACCATTTGCAGCGAACGTATTTTCTGATTCTCTCATGGGAGTTCAAAGATAGTTTACCAAAATCGGTATCCGTAACGTATACCTATGGTATCCATTCCCTCATTTTTATCATCGCCAAAAATATGGCCATGAGACATGTGATCTACGAATAACGAAACTTGGTTGTTTTCAAAGAATGCCCAGCCAATATCTATTGATTCACGAAAAAGCACTTTTGAACCAAGTTCTTTTTTCTTTATATTATCAGATTNTGTTTCCCCATCATGAAAAGAAAGTCCGAAGCCAAAATTCCAAAAGAAATTATCATAAAACCANCCTTCCCATGTTATTCCNGCATAGACCTGACTTGTATCGTCATCACTATTNATCGATGCTCCAAGCATTGGTCTAGGGGACCAAATTGCTTCTAAAAAGTCTGGGGACAAGAAGAGGAATTCAATATTAAAATCTAATCCTTCCTCTTTGGTTCTACCAAAAACTCCCGCATCGTGGTCACCGATTCCTAACCTAACTTCTGATAGGANGCCATATAAGCCTTTTTNTGATTTATTTTTACTTGTATAAGTNTCTCGTGAATTTGATCCGGCAGTCTTCTTATCAGCTAGAATTAATTTACTTTTTTCAATTTTTTTAGGCAGACTCTCTTTTTTTCTTTGCTTATATTCGGTTTGTTTAGTTTTATAAGGTTTCTCNCCTCTATAGATTTCATCNCGTATGAGAGATGGATCAACCTNTTCTACAAACCAGACATGAGTACGTCTTGCATTAGCATTTTCTACATATGTAAAAAATACGAGAAAAATAGTAATTAGGACNGTCTTCATTAAAGGTGTCCTTGTGTCAATATATCTTGATATATTCTAACCGGAAAAATGANAATTTGAATTTTTTTTTCTCCTAAAACAACTTATCTATGGCTCTTTTTAGGATTAGCGCATAAAAGTTTGACCAATTTGGCCTTATTAAGTGATCAGAATCTCTCATTGCATAATCTGGAACGTTCCAAGAATCNTCAGTTACAAAAAATTCTATTTTAGGACAATAGAAAGCAATTTCTTGATTTAGTTTCTTGATTATTTTTTTTGATCGCCATTCGTCAACTACTGTTTTAGGTATTGGAGATCTGAGGATATGGATCTTAAAGTTATGTTTCTCTGATAAGTCACATATTTTTGTAATTGCATTTTTTCCTGAAGGAGACATGCTTATGTTTTTTTTTGCCCTATTTTTAATGTCCGAAGAAATTTTTAGCTTTGCAGTATCAATCTTACCGGGTGTTAAAGATTTGTCGGATATTGATTTNTTTANAACCATGTTAGGGTTAGGAATCTTTTTTCCTCTATTAAAATCTACATTTTTCCCAAAGAAATAGTAGCCTAGNTTGTAAAAAATTTTATTCTCTAAATTTAGTATTGCTAATTCTCTTTTGGGTTTTGTAAAATTTTCGACAGATTCTTCGAGAAACGAAACTTCATCNTTTTTTTGAAACACAGAAAACAAATAAACTTCTGCACCCTTACCTTCCGGTTCATAAGAATAAAATTCTGGTGTAGATGCTATAATAAGATGTTGAATGGGGTTGTTGTGATCCAGATATCGCTTAATGATAAAATAACCGCCAATTAGCCCGCTTGCTAAATTTGTCGTAAGATTCGCTACATTNTAGTCTTCGTCAATTTTGTAAGTTTTTAATATATCGTAGGTGATACTATCTCCTAAAATAGCAACTTCTGCTTTATTATTGCCTTTTTCTAGAGCCGCAGCCAATTTATCTGTATCATGCCTGAGCATAGGAATATCCTTTAGTTTATGAGCGAAAAATTCTGCAATAGTTGCNAGGAAGACTAAGTAAATAGGAAAAGTAAAAAGTATAAATTTATACCAATTCTTCATNATTATTTTTCTCAAAACTGAAAATAAAGGAATGTTTTTGGCTCATCAAGCCAAGCTAGGGTTAGCCAAGTCGTGAAAGCCAAACAGCAAGCTAACCAGTGGTTAGGTTTCATAGATTTATAACTCTTTGCTATGTTTGGAAGCAGTATGGACAGCCCTAGGAGAGCAGTTAACCACAGGGATAGTTTTACGGTAAAGGTGCCGGTAGAAAAGAGGCTTAAAGTTCCCCAATGCAGATCCGAAAAACTGATATATCTTGCTAACCAATCTGGAAAAACTATTTTTGTAGGTGATAACATTGATGTAATAATTTGATTGCCTTCCGATACGTTACTTGAGCGAAAATATACAAATGAGAAGAGAACCACAATGAATGTGAGAAGTCGCCCGAGGATTTTTGGTGGTGAGGGTAATTTAGCTTCCTTCCAGTAATGATTTAGAAGCAATGCGAATCCATTAATCAATCCAAAAATTATAAAATTCCAACCAGCACCATGCCATAAACCTGACAGCAGAAAGGTTATTAGTATAGGGAGTGCAAGGGCATAGAAAAAATTTACGTTTTTAGAATTTGTTACGTTGTTTATATATCTGCTAAAAGACAGGGCAATGGGGGAATATATATACATCATAAAAAAGCGAGTCATTGTAATATGCCATCTTTTCCAGAAATCGATCATTGAACAGGCTCTAAAAGGAGTATCAAAATTCAAAGGAAGAACTATTCCAAACATCAAGCCCAAACCAACCGCCATATCTGAGTAGCCGGAAAAGTCAAAATATAGTTGTAATGCGAAACAGACTGATCCTGCCCACGCTTCAAGAAATGTGAGTGTGTACGCATTGTTGAAAGAAGTGTCCGCGTAAGGAGCGATTCCATCAGCCAGAACTACTTTTTTGAATAAACCAAAAATAAAAACAACAAATCCTGGAATTAGAAGCTGTGTTGCCGATTTGGAATGTTTTTTTAAGTCCAGTAATTGTTTTCCGACCTCTCTGTAAAGAACTATTGGACCGGCTATTAGTTGCGGAAAAAAGGATATAAATTTTGCGTATATTAAAAATCCTGGGTTTTTCTTTATTTGAGTATCGTAAGCGTCAATTAAGAATGCGATTTGCTGGAATGTAAAAAAAGATATTCCTAGGGGAATAAAAATTTCACCCAACTCACTCTCTCTTCCTATAACTAGATTAATATTCTCCAGAAAAAAATTTTTATATTTAAAATATCCAAGTATTAGTAAATTAATTGTAATGGCAGAAACTAGGTATTTTTTTCTATGGTTTTCGAAAAGTTTACTTGCGAAATAATAATTTAGCAAAATTGATCCTACCAACAATAATAAGTAGGGCGGATTCCACCATCCATAAAATAATAAAGAACAAAACACCAGGAAGGCAATTGCCACATTTCCGTTGATATGAATTCTTAAGGTATGAAAGAGGAGCAAACAAAGCGGAAGGAACATAAACAGAAATCCTGTACTATTGAACAGCATTTCTATTTTCTTTTTGTATGTGGGTTTTTGTTTTCATTTTATTTGCAACTGGAATAAACAGAATCGCTGCCGCTAACATTAAATATGCGAAAAATCGAAAATATTCTATATCATTTAAATCAATAAGACCGCGCTCCTTCTGGATTAAAAAATTAATAAAACTTGTTATAGCATTTCCAAGAGCAATACTGAGAAGGAAAATTGACATAATAAGAGATTTCATTTTGATTGGTGCTTGGGTATAAAAAAATTCTAGACACGTTATAGAAACAAGGATCTCTGCGATAGTAATTGTAATATACGCCAGTAATTGCCAACGGATATTTACAACCATCCCTGATTCAATCCAACTTTCTATTAGTGCAATTTGAAAAAAAGCAAGTGCGGCAATAAAAAATCCAATTAAAATTTTTCTTACTTGGGTAAGAGTAATCAAATTATCTATTTTCGGATAAAGAAAATAATGGAATAGCGGAGTGAGAATAAGGATTAAAATAGGATTCATTGCCTGAATTTGTGCACTTTTCCATTCGACTCCAAAAAAATTTCTATCCATTTTCTCAGCTTGCAAAACCCAAGAAGAACCGGTTTGATCAAACAGAGACCAAAAAATAGAAACAAAAAGAAAAATAATTAAAACAGATATTAGATTATTACGATTTTCTTTCTTAAAAATTTCTTTCTTTAAACCAATTTTCTTCGGTGGGATATGAATGAACTTAAATCTTCCATACCAAAAAATAAGTGTTGCAAGAAACATGAATAAACCAGGTATTCCAAAAGCAATATGTGGTCCATATTTTTCAAGAAGCACTGGAGTGAGTAAAGTGGATGAGAAGGCACCTAGATTTATAGCAAAATAAAACCATCCGAAAGCTTTACTTATTAGGTGACTGTTTGTTTTTCCAAATTGATCCCCGACATTAGCGCTCACGCAAGGTTTGATGCCCCCTGATCCGATTGCAATTAATGTAAGCCCTATTAGTAGCCCAATGCGAGTGCTGTCTAAAGCAAGCGCAAGATGACCTATACAATAGATAATAGAAAGAAAAATAATTGTTTTGAATTTTCCCCAGAATCTATCTGCTATTAATGCTCCAATAATAGGGAAAAAATAAACAGCAAAGACGAAAAGATGAAAATAGGTTTTAGCTTCATTCTCTGACATTACATCCAGACTTCCTTCTGGATTAATTAAGTAAGTTGTCATGTAAATAGTTAATATGGCCCGCATTCCGTAGAAACTAAAACGTTCTGCGGTTTCATTCGAAATAATATAGGGAATTCCATCTGGCATTCCCCTTGATGCTAAGGGTGCGTTTCTATAACTTTTCACAGAGCCTCATAAATTATAGGTTATGATCTTTTGGTGGATAGTTTTTTTGTTAGATGACTCAGCATTTCCCCAACATTTTGTAGAGCATTAACTTCTCTAGGTTTCAACTGAATAGAAAAATTTTTTTCACAACTAATAATTAACTTTATTTGATTCAAGCTATCCCACTCCTCAATATCTGTTGCTTTGGTTTTTTCTGTAATTTTCAATTTCTCATCGTCAAAAACTTCCCTAAATATTTTTTCTAACGTTTTTAAAATTTTGACTTTATTTATTTTTTTCATTAGTTTCTAGTTTTCAAGATTTATATTATGGGCCTTAACTTTCTCTTCTGACTTTATATCAAAAACCCATATTTTTTTATTCTTCGTAATTTTGTAACCTATCTTGGGGAGCAATGATTGCATAAATCCATTTTTTTCGTTCCGAAGATATTCTAATTCTATCTTTTTTAAACCTAATTTTTTTGCCGCTTTTATAAAAAGTTTTTGCATAAGAAACTCAATGTTTCTGGAAAATACTCTGCAGCTCATAACCCAATTTTTAATCTCTAGGATGTGTTTATTCTTTTTCAATATAGCTACGCTTATTATTCCATAATCTTGTAATTTATCTCGGAAACGAAGGGCGAGAATATTTTTTTTATCATTCATTATTTCTTTTGCCGTCAAAATTGTTGGGTTTAATTTAAATTGATTCGTTTTAGAAATGATTTGCTGGATCCTATCAAGCGATGCCGGTCCCACATTTTCAATTTTTGCTTTTGGATTAAGGGTAGATAAAAATTTTTGAATATCCTTTGTTTTGTTGAGAATCTTTTTTACTTTTGCTTGTGCAGCATATGAGCTTGCTCTTTTTAGATCCTCTTTTGTAATTCGGCTAATAGTGAAGGCTTTTGTCTCTTCAATGAGCCTTGGAAATTCTGCGGGATTAGAAGGAATCTCTGGTACGAGAACTTCTGGCATTCTTTCTTTTACCCAAGATCTCTCAACGGGACTATCATCAATAAAAACAAAAGAATCTGTTCCAAGGTTTAATTCATTGGCTATTGTTAATAGGTTAGATGCTTTGTCTTTAAAATTTGCTATAAAGCAGGAAATATCTTTTTTTTTAATCAACATTGCGGGATGGCTCAGGAAGGGTTCAAGCGCTATTCTTTTGTCATTTTTTGAGCAAACTGCTAAAAGTACGCCGCTTTTTTTTAGCTCAAGCAAGTATTTTTGGAATTCAGTAAAAGCTTCACCTTCTGGGGTCTCCGGACCTATCTCAATACCTTCTAAACCAACATCTCCGATTGCATTTCCCCATATCGTATTGTCAAGATCCAGGACTATTACCTTCTTTCTTTTCCCTAACAAAGCTGCGGAACAGGCAGAAAGCGTATCGCTAATTTCAGGAATCGACTCGAAGGAAAAAGGTTGTTTGCATAGGTGGTAGGTTCGAGAATCGTGCCAATTTCTTAATCCTATCTTGTTAATGATATATTCCACATCGATTAGTGTGATGGAAGAAGACATGTTTTGGTATAATTGCATATTTACGTTTCGACAATGAAAATGAACCGAGCCTGGAAAAATTCCAGCTACCTCAGATCCAATAGAGTGATCGGGAGGATCAAAACCCATCTGAATTGTTGGAGTTGGAAGTAATTTCCATAAGTTTCTCCAGAAACGAACTTCTTTTTTTATATTAAGCAGTATCTTTTTTTTTGAATCTTGGATACTGGGCTTAAACATTAAATCGCGAAATGTGGGGAGTATTAAAATTAAGTCAAACTTTTTTTTAAAGATAAAGCTCCCTTTATCTAGGATAGTAGATGCAATCTCACCGAACGGTCCTTGTNCAAATGTTACTTCGAAGCCTCTTCTTGCAAACATAAGCGGAAGAAATTCAATTAGATAGTTAGTTAAGTATGAAGAAATAATAGCAATTTTTATTTTTTTTAANTTGTGATCACTCAGANTATTGCTTTTGTTAAAATTTTTTACATATTTCGTTAACTCCTCAAAAGATGATTCCAAAAAATTACTTTTCCATAAAGCTTCTTCCCATAATTTTTTTTTGTTTATCTTCTTCATTTTCTTTTTGACCTAGTTACCGGAATAATGTTTCCATACAAAACGTCTCCTTTATTACTCATTAGCAGAGTAGCAACATCGGAGATGTCCTGAAGCGATGTAAGTTTTTTTTCTGGCATTTCTTCTCTCAAAATTTCCAGATATTTTTTTGGAAGTCCCTTGGTTAATTTGGACTGTATCAATCCAGGTGCCATTATGTGTACTTTTATACCCTTTGATATGAGCTCTTGAGAAAGAATTTTGGCATAGCTGGTTAATGCCGATTTGGCAACAACATACGGTGCGATTTTGGTGGGAGGTTCCCCTAGAACATATTCTGTTGAAACAACCAGAATTCTNGCTTTTTTATTTTTTTCTAATAGCGGTATTGCTGAAGTAACAGAGAGATGAAATGCTTTGATCTGTGTTTCAATTTGTTCGTTGAATATATTCCATTTAGTTCTGAAACTAAGTTTATGAGGAAATGGAGTGGCTATTGAAAAGATAATTCCGGATAACTTTTTATATTTGTTTTCAATTTCTTCAAAAATTCTTTTAGCTTCAATTTCGTTACTTAGGTCAGCGNTAAATACTCCCAAACATTTATTTCCGATTTTTTTACAGAGGATCTTTAAGGAAGATTTATTCCTGTTGCCTTGCAAGATAACAGTATTAGTTTTTGCAATTGATTTTGCTATTGCNCCTCCAATTTTTCCTGACGCGCCTAGTATTAAGATAGGAGCTTGCATATTACTGTTCCTCTTAAAACANTAATTGTCTCATTTTTTTCTTTTTTTTCACCTTTAATCTTTAGAGTCAAAACNTTTAATATACGATTGATATTATCAACCTTCGCCTTTATGAGGATCTTTTCGTTCGGATAGACTGGGTTGGGAAAGGCCAATTTTTCCTCAATCAATAGACAGTTTTTTCCTGGAAGCTTTGTTCCAATAAGACTTGAGAGCTTAGATGCTAGTAATAATCCATGGGCAACTCTGTCTTTGAANCCTTTCTTGATTGCAAAACTTTTATTTGTATGTAGTGGATTATTATCGCCGCTTAGTTTTGCAAATGAAGCTATATCTTTTGTTTTAACCGTCCATTTGATCTCGGCTTTACTTCCTATTCGGATATCTTTCATACATAAATCTTTTTGCATGTTTACAN
This sequence comes from Rickettsiales bacterium, assembly GCA_002712065.1. Lineage (GTDB taxonomy): Bacteria > Pseudomonadota > Alphaproteobacteria > UBA8558 > UBA8558 > UBA8558. The sequence continues at coordinate 12,964 of PARU01000017.1, forward strand.
TATTTATATTTATTATNNTCTTTCTTNTTTTTGNACGGATAATAATAAGGCGGTTAAGAGTAAGTACACAATTTGCCATCTTGCTGACCAAAAAGAGAAACTTACTAATCCAATTGACCAATATATTCCATTAAGGAGTATAAGAGATAATGTCATTCTAGATAGTGATTTTTGAAAGACTGTATAAAAAAAGTGGAAAAGAGTAATCAGGAATACTACAAGACCCAGAAAACCAGTTTCGACCATTAATTCAAATAGCCAACTATGGGGGTGCGAAGGTATATATTCTTGATTCCAAAAATTTCTTTGATTTTCTGTCCAGTTTGGATTTTCTTTTTCGTATTTGGATGGATGCCAGCCTTTAACGGTTTCCTTCGCTCCTGGAATATCACCACTTACATCTGGGCCAAAACCCAACCAAGGTCTTTGGAGAAATCTATCATACGAAAATGACCAAATAATTTGTCTGTGTTCACCAATAATGTTGAAGGGTATATTATATTCCCTTATTCCATTTGGGTTATTTTTTAATTCAACGTCTTGTGGAAGTAATTTGATAAAACTAATAGTTGAAAAAACCAAAGAGGTTAAAAGCAATAGTATTAGAGTTGGCGCGTACTTCTCTTTTATTTTTTTTATTAATAACCAAATTGCTAAGAACATGATCCCACAGATTGCCGCTAATGCTGCTGACTTTGTCTCAGTGTATAAAGCTATCCATATGATAAAAGGTATACTACTTAGAATCAACCAACGGAATCTTTTCGATTCAGCCTTAAAAGAGAAAATGACTATTGGCAAAAAGCACATTAGAACCTGAGAAAAATCTTTATATCTAGATAAATCACAGTGCATAAAAAGGCACAGCGAAAATGAATCGCGACTCCAATTTATCCAATTCCCAAATAATATTATTTGTTGGTAGTATAATTTTTGACCTACCATGAGAATTCCAAGCAATATGGCCACTANGGCTGTGCTTATAACCATTGTTTTTATGGCAATAACCCTGTCATGCTCCTCTTCTGCAAATCTTCCATAAATAAATAACGAGAAAATAATAAGAANAATTGTCCGTAGCCATTTTTCTAGCGATCTNAAGGGATCTATGGAAAGCATGGAACTAGTGAACCAAAAAACTAACATAATTATTAACGTGATTGTTAGTGGAGAGGAGAATGATTTTTTAACGAAGCTAAACATCTTCTCTTGTTTTGGGTAACAGAATAGTAAAACTGTAGAAATGCCTAAAACGATTCCCATTACAGCAGGACCTATTACTAATGAGGGGATTGAGATTCCAATTAAGTATGGCAGAACTTTAGATAAATTATTTTTTAGTGAGTCAGGCAGCATAAAAAAATTTTTTATTTATATAACTTATTTTCACATCTTAAAGATTTTCTTATTTAATTATAGGAATTTAAGAAAATCCCGATTTTATTACATGCATTCTTTTTGCAATGCAAAAAGAAACTCATTAATATTCTATTTNTAGAATAGGATTATACCAAACATGACTATACGAAAGAGGATAGATAAGATTCACGGTTTTTACATTGAGGATCTTAGTGTCGGAATGACCGATATTTATCGAAAGATTGTCAAAAATAAAGATGTTACCTTATTTGCTGATATATCCGGGGATACTAATCCTTTACATTTGGACAAAAATTTTGCTCGTAGCACTATTTTTAAGGACAAAATTATACATGGATTTTTGACCGCAAGCTTTATTTCAGCCACCATAGGCACAAAGCTCCCAGGACCTGGATCCATATATNTGAGCCAAACCCTAAAATTTTTAGCCCCTGTTAGAGTNGGAGATAAGCCGAAAACACAAGTTACTGTTACAAAAATAAATTTAGAAAAAAATCTTGTTAGTCTGAAATGTGTATGTTCTGTTGGTGCGAAAGAGGTTTTAACTGGAGATGCGGTTATTTGGGTTCCATCACGGATGGGTTTATCTAAAAAACAAAAAAGAAAAAAATAAAATAGAAAAAAGCCATAAACCGCACCTTATAATATCTTTCATTTTTTGAGATTAATAGTAGTTTACCATGCGAATTTTACGCGGTTATCAGTATTTACCAAAAAAAGCAAAAAATGCTGTAGTTGCTGTTGGAAATTTTGATGGTGTCCATCTTGGACACCAAAAGATCATGAAGGCGGCTAAAAAAATTTCTGATTCTATTAATGCTCCATTACTTGTTCTGACTTTTGAACCGCATCCACGATTGTTTTTTGATCCTGGCTTATCCTCATTTTTACTAACAACGCTTAAAACAAAAGAAACCTATTTAGAGAATTTAGATGTTGATTATCTTTGTCCTCTTAATTTCGATAGAAAGTTTTCAAATATCGAGGCTAATTATTTTGTCAAAAAGATTCTCGTGGATAGTCTTAAAGTTAGATGNGTGGTGACAGGAAGTNATTTTTTTTTCGGAAAAGGCAGAAGGGGTGGTAAGGATTTACTTATTAGTTTATCAAGNAAATACAACTTCACATATACTTGCGTGGATAGGCTAAGGGATAAGCATGGTACNGNATATTCTTCTTCGGCAATAAGGGATTTTTTGAAACAAGGTCAGATAATTCGAGCAAATAAGAGCCTTGGCCGTTCCTGGGAGATTGATGGAAAAGTGCTAATTGGAGACAAGAGGGGAAAGAAACTAGGTTATCCGACAGCGAATTTAAAATTGGGAAAATATGCAAAACTAGCTTTNGGAGTTTATGTTATTAAGGGAAAAATTTATTCTGAGTCTGGAGATAAATGGATCAATGGAATTGCTAATATTGGTTCTCGCCCAACCTTTTCTGGCAATGATATTTTTTTAGAAGTTCATTTCTTTAATTTTCGGAAGAATCTTTATAGTAAATTTTTGTCTATAAGGTTTCTTGACTTTCTAAGAAAAGAGAAAAAATTTAAAAATACTAATGCATTAATCAATCAGATTGCTAGAGATATAAAGAAGGCAAAAAGAATATTAGGGCGGACATAAGTATTTTTGTAAACAGGAAACATAATGACCAAAGATTATAAGTCGACAATTTTTTTACCCAGAACAAGCTTTCCTATGAAAGCAAATTTGCCTGAAAAGGAATCTGAGATTTTACAGCTTTGGGAAAAAAATAAATTGTATGAAGCGACAATAGAAAAGAGAAAGAATTGTAAAAAATTTATCTTGCATGATGGACCCCCGTACGCAAACGGAAATTTGCACATGGGACATGCTCTTAACAAAATCCTTAAGGATATAATTAATAGGATTCACTTTATGATGGGAAAGCAAATTAACTTTGTTCCGGGTTGGGATTGTCATGGTTTGCCTATTGAGTGGGAGGTAGAATCAAAATATCGGAAAAGTGGAAAAAACAAAGATGATATCCCAGTTGTGGACTTTAGAAGAGAGTGTAGGAATTTTGCAAAAAAATGGATAGATGTGCAATCTAACCAATTTAAGCGCATGGGTGTCAGCGCAAACTGGAAAGATATCTATACCACAATGGATTTTTCTTCGGAGGCAAAGATTGTTGAAGAATTGGGCTTGTTTCTTTTTAATGGATATCTTTATAAAGGTGAAAGACCCGTACTCTGGTCGGTAGTTGAAAAGACAGCTTTGGCTGAAGCTGAAGTGGAGTATCAGGATCATACTTCGGACNCTATAATTGTTAGTTTTCCGATTATTAAGACAGATAAGAATTTTCTCAAAGATACCTCTTTATTAATTTGGACGACTACTCCTTGGACCATTCCAGGAAATAGGGCAGTGGCTTACGGTAGTGAGATTGATTACGTTGTCATCAAAGCTACTAAGACAAGTAAAGACAGTTTGGCTAAAAAAAATGAAAGGTTATTGGTTGCTTTATCTTTGTTGGATAAGGCTTTAGCTGAAATGGGAATATCTGAATTTGATAAAGAAGAGACTTTTCGAGGCAGTGATCTAGAGGGCACAATTTGTGAACATCCATTGAGGGGCAAGGGCTANGAACATGACGTGCCCGCTGTATCTGGAGATTTTGTTACGGTAGAAGCNGGAACTGGATTTGTTCATATTGCGCCGGGTCATGGCGAAGACGATTTTCAATTGGGAAAAAAACACNATTTAGAAATTCCAAANACGGTTGGGCCAGATGGTAAATTTTACGAAACAGTACCTATTTTTTCAGGGAAGCATGTTTATAAGGTTGATAGTGAAATTATAGAATTGTTAAAAGACTGTGAAAAATTAAAATCAGTCGGCAAAACCACCCACAGNTATCCTCATTCATGGCGTTCCAAGGCACCTTTAATTTTTAGAATTACACCTCAATGGTTTATTAGTCTTTCAAAAAATAATCTCAGAAAACGAGCACTAGATGCTGTTGAGAAAGTCTTATGGTTTCCAAAAGCATCGAANAATCGAATTAAGTCAATGATTGAAGCAAGACCGGATTGGTGTATCTCTAGGCAAAGAGCATGGGGTGTTCCCATACCAATCTTTGTTAATAAAAAAACCAATGAATTGCTNTTAGATAAAAAAGTATTTTCACGTATTGTTAAGACGATAGAAAAGGAGGGGGTTGATTCTTGGTTTTTAAAAGATCCATCTCATTTGCTTTCTCCCGAATATAATCCTGAAGATTATGAATTTGAAAAAAATATTTTAGACGTGTGGTTTGATAGCGGATGCACGCATTCTTTTGTTTTGGAGGGAAGAAAAGATCTTAAATCTCCCGCATCACTGTACTTAGAAGGATCGGATCAACATCGCGGTTGGTTCCATTCATCATTGTTAGAATCTGTTGGCACAAGAGATCAGGCGCCATATCAGGCCGTATTGACTCATGGTTTTGTTTTGGATGTGAAAGGCAGAAAGATGTCTAAGTCTTTGGGTAACGTTATTTCTCCTCAAGATATAATAGAGAAATATGGAGCCGATGTTTTGAGACTATGGGTTTCATTGTCTGATTATACGGAAGATTTAAGAATAGGAAATGAGACTATGCAACAATTGAGCGATTCTTATCGACGCATCAGGAATACTTTTAGATTTTTATTAGGTAATTTAGAAGGTTTTGAAAAGAAGGAAAAAATTGAATTTTCAAAAATGCCAAAGTTAGAGAANTGGATTCTTCATAAAATTTACGAAATGAATGACTATTTTCTTGACTGTTTAAAAAATTATGAACTTTATAAATTTTATAATTTGTTACACAATTTTTGTGCTGTGGAATTGTCTTCATTTTATTTTGATATTAGAAAAGATGCTCTTTACTGCGATTCTATTGATTCTGTTAAACGAAGATCTTGTAGAACTGTCCTAAGAGAACTTCTCAATATTCTTGTTTCCTGGTTTTCACCTGTTCTTTGCTTTACTACTGAGGAAGTTTGGAAAAATATTGTTAATGACGCTAACAAGAACTTCTTGGATAAAAGTATTCACTTATGTGATTCACCAAAAATCCCTAAGAAATGGAANAATAAAGACTTAGCTGCGGAATGGGATCTTTTACGAAATATTCGTAGGGTTATTACGGGTGCCTTAGAAATTGAAAGAGGAAGAAAGAATATAGGGTCAGGACTGGATGCTTGTGCCATTGTTTATTTAGGAAAGAAATATGAGAATATTTTTAGTAATTTTGACTTGGCAGAAATAGCAATTACTTCAAGTGTAAAGATTGGTAAGGGAGCTATTCCTGGTAACGCATATAAAATTGATTCTATCGATGGAATTGGATCGCAAATTGTTCTAGCTGAAGGTGAAAAATGCTCTCGTTGCTGGAAGATTCTCAATGAAGTGGGTTCTAACAAAAAACATGAACATCTTTGCTTAAGATGTATAGATGTTGTTGAAGCAATATGAATGAAAAAAGACCAGTCAATTTACTTCCTAATATTTTTTTAATTTTATCAATTGTCGCTCTTGATCAAGTAACAAAATTGGCAATTTTAGGAAGAGATGTAGTAGACATTTATCCGGAAATGGAAATTACCTCTTTTTTGAACTTGGTTTTAGTTCAAAACAAGGGAATTAGTTTTGGTTTGTTTTCTCGGTATGAAGTTGGTTGGTTGATAAGTATATTAACTATCGGCATTGTAGTTGTCTTGTTCATATGGATGAGAAAATTAGAGAGAGGAATTTTGGCCTTACCTTTTTCTTTAATAATTGGCGGAGCCATAGGTAACCTTATTGATCGTTTGAATTATGGATTTGTAGTTGATTTTATTGACTTCCACTTTTTTGGGTGGCATTGGCCAGCATTCAATATTGCCGATTCTGCCATAACTGTAGGTGTAATTTTTCTACTGATAGCTTCATTCTCGAATAATTTTAAACTTTTTTCTAAATTCTGATAGAATAGGCTATGAAAAAGGTAGGATGGAGATGATTAGATTAAGCAACTGTTTGAAACCATTCTTTGGTCTTCTTGTATCTTTCGCATTTCTTTTGATTGTAGGTTGTGAAAGTTTGGAAACTTGGAAGAAAGATTTTTCCCGAGCGATAGGCTTAGAAAAAGCTGAGTTGATAGAAGAAGATATTGTGATAGCTCCTCCGCTTGTTCTTCCGCCTGACTATGAGCTTATGGCTCCAGAATCAGGCAAAGCCCCAGAGGCGTATGCAAAGGATTTTCCCGATCAGGATCTAACTGATGAGAGTTTAGGAGATTCAGCTGATATTATTGATCGAGTCACGACTTCTGATGACGGTAAACACCCTTCTCCTCCAAGAAATATTAGTTATGGAAAGGTAGACTCGATATTTAAAAATGCTATTCGGGACTACAAGAGTACAAACTATGATCCTAATTATTCTCGTCAGTATTACAGTAGAAAATATCCTGACACACTGGCACGGGACAACCAAACTTATTCAAGCCAAAACAGTCCTACCCAACAAANTCAAACACAGGATGATCTTGCGCACTATAAGGGAGACACGAAAGCTATCGGAGAGATTGAAGATAGTGTTTTGGAGGAAACCCAAACGTGTGAAANAATTACAAAAGGATCTGGGGGAGAATATGTGTGCATTGATTAAGCTTATTTAACAAAGTTTTCAAATGAACTAACACAAGTGTCTCGCTTATTTATTAAAAAAATCCTCCTGTTTTTTTTCACCCTGGTTCTTTTCTTTAANACCAAACCTATAAGCTCGGAAATTTATAATTCANATTCTTTTTTTCTGGATAATGGATTGGAGGTTGTGATAATTCCGAATCACTTAAGCCCTGCTGTTATACAGATGCTTTGGTATAAATTTGGTTCCGCCGATGANGGAATTGGAAAATCTGGGATTGCTCACTTTTTAGAACATTTAATGTTTAAAGGCACAAATAAGATTAGATCTGGAGAATTTTCTGAGATTGTTGCTAAACGAGGTGGCCGGGATAATGCGTTCACATCTTATGACTATACAGGATATTTTCAAATAGTTTCAAAAGATCAGCTAGAGACAGTTATGGAGTTAGAGGCTGATAGAATGCTTAATCTCAAATTGAATGAAGAAGATATATCAGTGGAAAGAGAGGTAATTTTACAAGAAAGAAGGGAAACTGTAGAAGATAAGCCGCAGCGTATTTTAGGAGAAATGATGATGGCTATGCTTTATAACGGTCATCCATATTCCGTTCCAATAATTGGATTCAATCATGAGATGAGGAGTCTATCAAAAGAAGATGCTTTCTATTATTACAAAAAATATTATGCCCCGAATAATGCAGTTCTTCTAATATCTGGTGATGTGACGATAGAGGGANTCAAAGACTTGGCGAAAAAGCACTTTGGATCAATTCCAAAACGCACAGTTCCAGAACGAAAAAGGAGTCCTGTTAAAGAGAATAGGAAATCACAAAGTGTGACTTATGAGACTCAGAATGCAAAGGCTTATGTTTGGCAAAGGTTTTATTTGGCTCCAAGCTATAATTCAGGAGAAATAAAAAATACTTATCCATTATTGCTTTTGTCGGAAATACTAGGGTCAGGTTCGACAAGTTATCTTTATAATTTACTTGTGNTTCAAAAGAAAATAGCTACNTCCATAGGAGTATATTACGATGTTGANAATTTAGATTTGGGTAGACTTGTGATTTACGCGGTTCCAGCCCCTGGTGTTGCTGTAGAAAAAATAGAACTGTCAATAGAGGAGGCGCTAAGCTCTNTAATTAAAGGAAATTGGCCTGACCTTGCGGAACGGTTTCNAGAAGCAAAAAGTAAGTTAATTANCGAACAAGTTTATAATCGAGANAGCCTATATTATCCGGCAAGAGTTTTCGGNACAGCTTTAGTCACCAATCAGAGAGTTAGTGATGTTGAGAAATGGTCTGAAAGATTAGATTCTGTTTCTCTTCAAAATGTTTTAGATGCAGCGAAATTTATTTTTGATCAAATATACGTTACCGGAACGTTAATTCCCGAAAGAGATAAGATTTAATGAAGATTATTAGTAAGATGCTTGCCCCTATAATCCTTATCTGCCTTTTTTTGATATCGGTTGGGACTGTTTTGGCATCTGATTTCCAAGTCAAGGAGTTAAAAACACCAAATGGTATTAAGCTATGGTTTATGGAAGAAAAATCNTTACCCATNATTTCTGTTAGTTTNATTTTTCGNGGGGGNTCGTCCTTAGATCCTGATGNAAAAGAAGGTTTGGGAATTATGGTNTCTAGCTTAATAGATGAGGGGGCGGGTGAATTGAATTCCTATGAATTCCAAAAAAAACTTTCAGATCTATCGATTTCACTTGGTTTTGATGTTGACAGAGATTCTTTTTCAGGAAGCCTTAAGACTCTACGTCATAACTATAAAGAAGCATTCCGCCTTTTGGGTTTATCACTAACCAAACCTAGATTTGATGACGAACCGGTTTCTAGAATTAAGAATCAGCTTATTACGAATCTAAAAATGGATGCTGCTAATCCTAAGAGAATCGCTTCTAAGCTTTGGTTTAAAAAAGCATTTTTAAATCATCAGTACGCGAAATCACCTCATGGAAATTTGGAAACTATAAAAAATATTTCAGCGAATGATATGAAAGATTTCGTTTCCCAAAGATTTTGTTTAGATAATTTAATTATCAGTGTAGTAGGTGATATATCAGAATCTGAGTTGCTTAATACTATTGATGAAAATCTAAGTAAAATTCCTAACTGTAATTTTAATTATGCTTTAAAAGATGTTCAATCACTNGATTCTGGAATTTATTTCAAAAAAGAACCATTGCCACAAAGTACAATNTTTTTTGGACAGCGGGGGGTTAAAAGAAACGATCCTGATTATTTCGGTCTTAGAATCTTAAATTATATTATTGGGGGAGGGGGGTTTGTTTCGAGATTGACAAAAGAAATTAGAGAAAAAGAAGGTTTAGCATACTCGATCTATTCTTATTTACTACCACTTAGGAATGTTGGGATTATTTATGGTGGCGTTTCGACAAGAAATAATCGAGTTGATGAAGTGATTGAAAGAATAAAATTAGAGTGGAAAAAATTTTCTCAAGGAAAGATTTCAGAGTCTGAGATTCGGCAAGCAAAAGATTTTATTATTGGNTCATTCCCTTTAAATTTAACAAGTCGAGATCAAATTTCGAGTCTTTTAACCTCAATTCAGTATCATGAATTGGGTATTAACTATCTCAAGCATCGTGATAGAATGATTAATGCTTTTACTATTCAGGACCTTAGGCGAATTGCAAAAAAGATATATAAATCGGATAATCTCCTTTTTGTTGTTGTNGGAGATCCGGNAGATTCTGATAAAAGAATTTCTTTATTAAAATATTAGAGATATGAGTATAGTTCAAAATATAACTGGCTGTTTTAACACTACGATAGGATCAAGTGGCATTAGTCGAAGAGAATATAATACGATTCTTAAAAAATCTGCAAAAGCCCTCTCTTTTATTAAAATAATGATCTCGAATAACAACCCACTTTTCCTTTTNCCCTTTGAAAAGAAGGATTTGATTTCTCTTGAACCGTTGGTTCGGAAATTTAGGCATAAGTTTAATGAGATAATTATATTAGGTACTGGTGGATCGAGTTTGGGTGCTCAGGCTATTTGTTCGTTGGCTAGTTATAAGACTACTCGAAACCACAAAACACCCAAACTTACTTTTGTAGATAATATAGACTCAGAAAGATTTGAATCTCTCTTTAAGAGGATTGATTATGCAAAAACCGGCTTTGTTGTTATTTCAAAATCTGGGAATACTCTAGAAACCATTAGTCAGTTTCATCTTTGTTTCAATTCTATGGAAAAAAAAATTGGGATTAAGAAAGCCTCAAAGCATTTCGTTCTAATCACTCAAAATGGAAAAAATACCCTCAGGACAATTGCGAAATATTTAAACATTTTAATTTTAGAGCATGACAAAGATCTAGGCGGAAGATATTCAGCCTTTTCATTAGTCGGGCTTTTCCCAGCTATGCTTGCTGGTTTGGATGTATATTCTTTTCGTGATGGCGCAAAAACTACTTTGAATGAAGTTTTGAAGCAGAAGAATTCAAAGAATTTAGAATCTTTTAAAGGCGCGGCTATTGCTTTTTCTCTCGCTAAATACAGAAGGAAAGCAAATACAGTTTTAATGCCTTATTCTGATCAACTTATTTCATTTATTCCCTGGTTTAGACAGCTCTGGGCAGAAAGTCTTGGTAAAGGNGGGAGNGGCACTACTCCGATTGGTTCCATAGGTACGGTAGATCAGCATAGCCAATTACAGCTGTATATTGATGGACCTGATGATAAATTTTTTACTCTTATTAAAGTTACGAAAAGAAAAAAGGGAAAGAAAATTAGACCTATTGTTCGAAGAAATAGTGATTTAAATTTTTTGTATAACCGAACAATTGACGATGTCATGAATTGCCAATTAAAAGTCACCAAATCAATGTTAATTCGCAACAAAAGGCCTGTTAGGCTGCTTGAAATTGCGAAAATTGATGAGAAGGGGCTAGGTTCTTTAATGATGCACTTTATTCTGGAAACTATTATTGTGGGAAACTTAGATAAAATTAACGTTTTTAACCAACCGGCCGTCGAAAGCGGAAAAAAGTTAGCTAAAAAATATTTAAGAGATATCTAATTCTAAATTTATTTTTTTCTTTCTATATTTTACGAATAAAAATTGGCTCGAAGAAATAGTAGTTTTTTTTATTAGCAAAAAATTATCTACAAGATCGAAAACTCTTTTTTTTCCTAACTCTACCACTCCGATTGCGTTTTCTTTGAGGATTCTTTTTTTATCTAATGATTCAAGAATTTTTCCAACAATTTCCATTCTGTATGGAGGATCAATGAAGAACAGTGAGAAGGAATTCTTGATACTTTTAATTTGAGTCGCATTTTGGCACTTAACCGTACAATTTTTTTTTATCTTAAATTTTTCTATATTTTTTCTTACAATTTTGGATGAATTGGGACTGTTGTCGACAAACAAAACACTCTTGGCGCCCCGTGATATTGCCTCAAGACCCAGCGCCCCAGTTCCGCAACATAAGTCTAAAACATTTGAGTCTTCAACAACATGATCTTGCTTATCTGTTGTTAAGCTATGCTGGAGTACGTTGAATATAGATTCCCGAGCTCGATCAGATGTTGGTCTGATCTGAAGACTTTTTTGAGAAAGGATCGTGTAACCTTTATATTTTCCACCAATAATTCTCATGCTTGATCAGGAGTAACTATACTTTTATTTTTTAGAATGTTATCTGTCAGTTTTTTTGGTACTTCTTTAATTTCTCCTGGTTTTAGGGTATCTAAATTGAAAGGACCAAACCTGGTTCTTATTAGTCTATTAACCTTTAAGCCTATATGATTCATAATTTTTCGAATTTCTCGATTTTTTCCTTCAGTTAGTATTACTCTAAGCCATGAATTTTGCTTTCCTTCTTTTTCTATATGGATTCTTATTGGTTTATAATGGAATCCATCAATTGTGATTCCATTAATTAATTTTTTAAATATGTTTTTGTTGATTCTCCCATATACACGGACACGATAATTCCTTTCCCATTTTGTTGAAGGCAGCTCCAGATTTCTGGCTACCTCCCCATTGTTTGTTAGGAGTAATAATCCTTCAGAATTTATATCCAGCCTTCCTACTTTAACGACCCTTGGAATTTCTTTAGGAAGATTGTCGAATATAGTTAAACGTCCATTTTCAGATCGATTACTTGTTAGGAGATTTATAGGTTTATAGTATCTCCAGATTCTTGTTGGCATAATTTTTGGCAGCGCTTTTCCGTTAACCTTGATGCTCCCTATATCTTTGTTTTTGATAACGAAATCTCTTAAAATTTGACCCCTTATGGAGATCTTTCCATCCTTGACTAATTGTTCCGCTTGTCTTCTCGAGCAGATCCCGAGACGAGATAGGATTTTAGAAATTCTTTGTTGAGATTTCTTTTGATTCGATAAATTGTCGATCATGGTTGGTAAAATTTAGAATTTTATTTCCGACAAGCGTTAACAAATGCTTGAAATATTTTCTTATCTCCGCTGTCGATGGAATATTCAGGATGCCATTGGACGCCTAGACAGAATCTTTGGTTGTTGTTTTCTATACCCTCAATCAAACCATCTTCTGCAATTGCATTGACAGTTAAGTTTTTTCCTGGATTTTTAACAGCTTGATGATGAGCGCTATTTACATGCATGATTTTTTTGTTTGTAATTTTATGCAAAAGAGTATTTCCTAAAATTTTTACTCTATGCCCAGCCTCTGTTCTTGGATTTGGTTGCTCATGTTTTAGAGGATTTTTAATTTCCTTAGGAATATGTTGAATCAAAGTTCCACCGAAAGCTACGTTTAAAAGTTGTTGGCCACCACAGATTCCAAGTATAGGTATATTTTTTCGTATAGCTTTCTTGGTAATTTCAATTTCAAAATTTGTGCGATTCTTTTTAGATTTTATTTTCCTAAACTTCTTTTTTTCACCGTAGAGTTGTGGATCTATATCAAAATCTCCCCCCGTTATTAAAAGACCATCAATTTTTTCTATATATAAATTGATTAATTTTATTTCATGAGGCAATAAAATAGGTCCTCCTCCAGCGTCGGATACCATTTGACAGTAGTTTTTTCTTAAGGCGTACCAAGGTTGTCTGGAGTATTCTCCAGGAGATTCAGAATCTACCGTAATGCCAATTATGGATCGTTTCATGTTATAGTTATAAGTGTATATGCTTTTTAAATAAATATTTAGTTTTTTGATATTTTTAGACGTATGAAATATATGGATTTGGCAATAAAACAAGCGATCCTCGCCGAGGATTTGGGGGAAGTCCCCATTGGATGCATTATTATTGATACAAAAAAAGATCGGATTTTAGCAGAGGCTGGGAATTCAGTGATATCGTCGAAAGATCCAACGGCTCACGCTGAGATTTGCTGTATTAGAAAGGCTACTAAAAAGATTCGCCAATATCGTCTTTCTGATGCTGATCTCTATGTTACTCTCGAGCCTTGCGTAATGTGTGCAGCCGCTATATCAGAAGCAAGAATAAAAAATTTATATTTTGGTGCTTATGATCCAAAAAAAGGCGCAGTTGAGAATGGCGTCCGTTTTTTTAATAATCCTAGTTGCCATCATAAACCTGAAATTTATGGAGGAATTAGTGAATTACGTTGTAGAAAGATTCTAAAATCATTCTTTAAGAATTTAAGATAATTATTTTTGTATTAATTTTTTTTCAACCTCCAGCCTATGTCTCTTCTATAATACATATCTTTCCATTTTATATTCTTGATTGCTTGATAAGTTTTTTTCTTTGCTGTCATTAGATCTTTCCCTAATGCAGCTACACTAAGAACTCTTCCTCCATTTGTTACAGTGTCCTGCTTTTCTTTTTTTGTGCCAGAATGGAAAACCATAATATCTTTCTTATTATTTAGTTTTGCAATTCCCGTAATCTTTGCTCCCCCCTTATATTTTTTTGGATAACCTTTTGCTGCCATTACGACGCAAAANGANGAGTCTTCTGACCACCTCAAGTCAAAATTTTTAAGACCCTTATCAGTTGCCGCAATGATTGCCGTTAGAAGATCGGACTTTAATCTTAACAAAATAGCCTGACATTCTGGATCGCCAAAACGAACATTAAATTCTACTAATTTTGGTTGATTGTTTTTGATCATCAATCCGGCATATAAAATTCCTACATACGGAGATCCTTCCTTTTGCATTCCATTTATTGTGGGCCAAATAATCCGGTTTAAGATTTTTTGGGTTAAGGGCTCATCTATTATGGGGGCTGGAGAATAAGCTCCCATTCCCCCCGTATTAGGTCCGGTTTCGCCTTCTCCGATACGCTTGTGGTCCTGGGCTGACGCAAGAGGGATGATATTCTTTCCATCAGACATGACAAAAAAACTTGCTTCTTCACCTCGCATAAATTCTTCTATTATAATTTCTTTTCCTGCATTACCGAACTTACCTTTATCAATCATCGATCGTATCGCAGCACTGGCTTCACGAGGAGTTTTTGCAATAATAACCCCTTTACCGGAAGCTAGACCATCGGTTTTAATAACTACAGGGAATGAATAATTATCGATTCCCTTGACAGCTTTTTCGGTATTATTAAATCTTTGATATTTTGCTGTGGGTATTTTATATTTTTTGCAAAAATCTTTCATAAACCCCTTTGATCCTTCTAGTTTAGCGGCTGCAGCTACTGGGCCAAATGCCCTTATTCTTTTTGATTCTAAATTGTCAATTAAGCCGTTAGCTAGAGGATCTTCTGGNCCAACAATTACTAGGTCGATTTTTCTTTTTTTACAGAAAGCAATTATTTTTTTTGTATCTTTGGCTTNAATTTTTACGCATTCAGCCAAATCACTAANTCCAGCATTTCCAGGAGCGCAAAAGATTTTTTCACACAAAGGAGAGGCTGCGATGGACCACACTAAAGAGTGCTCTCTTCCACCAGATCCGATTACGAGTATTTTCATAAAGTTTTTTTAAAAATGATATAATCGGTCTAATATTGCAAATTATTATAATAAAAAAAACGATTTACTGATTTTAGATGAACAAAATTATTGCTTTTTGCACTTTTTTAACTTTTTCCCTAATTGTTCACATTGAATCTACTCATTCTCTAGAAATGCAGTCAGAGATCGAACAAGGTGGTTTATTGAGAGAAAAAACAACTCCTGGATCAACAATTCAGTTTAATGAAAAAAATATTAGAATTGATCAAGATGGTAACTTTATCATTGGTTTTTCCCGCAATGCTCCTTCAGATGTGATTATAAAAATCACTTATCCTAATGGTCAGACTCAAAGGAGAAAAATAAAAATTTCCCAAAGGGAATATCAAAAACAATATATCGAAGGGCTCCCCCAGGAAAAAGTAACGCCAAGCGAAAAGGATTTAAGGAAAATTACTGAGGAAAAAAACCTCATAAAAGAGGCGCGTTCCCTAAATACAAGCACAGAGATTTTTCTTGGAAAATTTATTTGGCCATTACAGGGCACAGTTACGGGTGTATTTGGAAGTCAACGGATTCTTAATGGAAAAGCACGATCTCCTCATTTGGGAATTGATATTGCTGCTGAAGAGGGCGCTGTTATTGTTAGTCCAGCTCCTGGAAGAATCTTGTTAGCTGAAGAAGATATGTTTTTTACGGGAAAAACTATTATGGTTGATCACGGCTTTGGATTAACTTCTATTTATGCACATCTAAGTGAGATATCGGTAACCAAAGATCAGCTGATACAACAAGGAGGAGTTATTGGAAAAGTGGGGATGAGCGGAAGAGTTACAGGACCTCATTTACATTGGGGTGTTCATTGGTACAATATTGGTTTGGACCCAGCGCTTTTAGTAAATGGTTTCTAAGAAAACTAAAAACCCAGTAGGTGAATCAGTTGGATTATTCTGATTTTAATCAAGATATATTTTCTGAAGTCCCGGATAATTTACCCGAATATACCGTTAGTGATTTACAGGGAAAAATCAAAAAAATACTTAAAGACCATTTTCCAACTGAAATTTGGCTAATTGGTGAGATCGTTAAAGAAAACAAGAAACTTCTTAAGTCCGGTCAACCTTATTTAATTTTAGAATTAGCTGATGAGGAAAAATCTGCATCGGTTAAAATTATGGTTTGGCCTCAATACCTACAATTTGTTGAAAAAAAATTTTCAGATGCAACTGGAGAAAAACTCAAGGAGGGAATTAAGGTTAGGCTTAAAGGATCTTTAGAGCACCATATAACATATGGGCTGCAACTGAAAGCGACCGATATTGATCCTAGCGTAACACTTGGGGATATTGCAAAAAAAAGAAAAATTATTATAGAAAAATTAAAAAAGGATGGAGTTTGGGAAAAAAACACAAATCTAAGTGCACCTTTTGATTTTTTTAGGGTCGTTGTCATTTCTCCAAGTAGCGCAAGCAGTCTTGCGGATTTTAAATCTACAGCTGATATTTTAGAAAACGCAGGATTATGTTATTTTGATTATTTGGAAAGTCCTTTTGAGGGTCTACATGTCGAAGAGTCAATTTCTACGAATTTATTAAAGGCTGCTGATATTCATGCGCAGGATCCGATTGATGCTGTCACCATTATAAGAGGTGGTGGATCGAGGCAGGGACTCCTTGATCTCATGAACGAGAAGTTGGCTAGATTAATTTGCAATTTTCCAGTACCTGTAATAACAGGAATTGGTCACAAGGATGATAAGGGTTTTGTGGTGGATGAAGTTTCAAACGTTAACAAGGATACTCCTTCAAAAGTTGTAGAGTACATTCTCTCGACGATTCGTGAAAATGCTAAAAATGCTTCGATGAATATTGATCACATAATTAAGGATGCGAAGTATATTATGAATCGCGCTAATACTCATCTGCATCATCTAACCAGCGAAATGGACACAAGATCGTCGGAGACATTGCTTTTTCAGCATGAAAAAGTTCACAATTATTCGAGTAAAT
This sequence comes from Rickettsiales bacterium, assembly GCA_002712065.1. Classification (GTDB taxonomy): domain Bacteria; phylum Pseudomonadota; class Alphaproteobacteria; order UBA8558; family UBA8558; genus UBA8558. The sequence goes on from PARU01000017.1 coordinate 29,888, forward strand.
TAGGCGATCAATCAAATCATAGGTTAAGAATTGAAGAATCTACTCTGAAAACTCAGTTGACGTTGTTAAAAGAAAGGGCAACCGAGAGAATCCGGAATTCAAAATCACTTCTTTCGGAATACATAAGAATAATCGAAAAATTCGGTCCAGAGTCCTTATTGAAAAGAGGGCTGGTTATTGCAAGAACTAAAAGTAAAAAAGTTATAAAGACCAAAGAGAAAGCACAATCAGAGAATACATTGACATTAACATTCCAAGATGGAGATGTTGATGTTAGTCTCTAGAAGAAAGAATTAGTTAAATATGAGTTCCAAAGAATCAAAAAAATATTCCGAATCCATTAGGAATTTGGAGAAAGTAGTAGATGAGCTGTCCGCATCAGATTCTGAATCCTATGACATAGATAAATTGATTACGGATGTTAAAAAAGCTGTAGAGGACATAAATTTTTGTTCTGAAAGAATCAATACTGTTCAAAGGGAGTTAGATAATATTTTAAAAAACGTTAAAAAGGCTCCAAAAAAAACAAAGGACGACGATTTGTCTGATGATTCCGATGCTTGATTTTAAGGGAAGATGGATATTGTTTGTTTAAGGCCATCTATCATGAACCCATAACCATTGTTCTGGCGCCTCCCGAATCCATGCCTCGATGATCTTATTCACCTGAACCATCGTTTTGTGTACTCTTTCTTTCTTACTCGACGAAGCGGGAATCTTTATTGGTGGATAGAGTCTCATTTCAAATTTGGTGCCTTTGATTCTTTTTACTCTTGCAGGCACGATAGGACAATTGAACTTAATTGCAAGTTCCGCTATTGCGGGAGCTGTCATTGCGTTTATGCCAAAAAATGGAACAGAAATCCCATCATTCATTTTTTGATCTGCCAGCATNGCTAAATGCCCACCTTGAGAAAGAACTTTAATCGCTTTTCGTGCCCCATCTTTTCCTTTTGCGGCGAAACTATCTGTTATATGAGATCTTGCTTTTTTGACCAGGAAGTCCGAGAANGGATTATTCGGTTTTCTGTAAACTAAGGTTAAAGGTAGCCCTTTTTGCACTGCAGACATTGCGTTAATTTCCCAGTTTCCTAGATGTGCAGAGAAAAATATTCCTGGTTTCTGATCGTCGCGCAGTTGTTCGATATACTGTTTACCAAAAACTTTTACACTCAAACCTTTTAAAGAGCTTGTATTGTATAAATCAAATTTTTTCAAATGCGGATATTCTGCCGCTACTCTACCTAAATTCTCCCACATACATGAAATAATTGTGTCAACCTCTTTATCTCCCTTATCGGGAAATGCTTTTTTAATATTTTTTTTCGCAATCTGATTCTTTTTTAGTCTAGGTCCTATCACACTTAAGAATTTTCCACCTATTGAAGAAGCTACAGAAGGTGGCATGGCAAGAAAGAAAAAATAGAGCAAAAATACAGGAATGCCCTCAAGAAAATANAGTATCTTTTTAATCATTTTATTTTTGCAATAAATATAATTATTATTTTCTTAATAACTTNATTACTTCTTCCTTTTTTTCCCANTCTATTGTTATTGGCAAGGTTTTGATTTTCATNNAAGGTTTTTTTGGTAAGCGCATAAAATCTTTTTCAGTTGTTATTATTTCAGCTTTTAAATTTTTTCCTGCTTTACAGATCTGATCAATTTCTTCGCTCGAATACTTATGGTGATCTGGAAAAGTATATTTCTTTTTAATTTTTACCCCAATACTTTCTAGTGTAGAGAAAAATTTCTCTGGCATTCCGATACCACAAAAAGCTAAACAATTCTTATTTTTTAGGGAGTGATATTTTTTATTCACTCTAATTCTTCCTCTAATAATTTTTATCTTACCACCGATTTCTTGGATAATATTTCTCCTATCTTTACCTATAATAATTGCGGCATCCGCTCTTTTAATTGCATGATCTATTTTCTCACGTAAAGGACCCGCTGGTATCAGTTTCTTATTTCCAAAACCATAACCTCCATCAACTACTAAAAACGATGAGTCTTTAAATATCGATGAATTTTGGAAACCATCATCCATAATTATAGTTTGTGCACCGGCTTTTGAGGCTGCATCTGCTCCTAGATAACGATTGTGCGATATCCAAGTTTTTGAAATTTTAGATAAAAGCAATGCTTCATCACCAACATCTTCAAAATTATGGATTTTGGGATTTACCTCTACTGGACCCTTTAGAGATCCCTTGTATCCTCTAGTTAGGAAATGCACATTGACTCCATCTCTTATTAAAATTTTCGCTATTGCCATAGCAACAGGGGTTTTTCCAGCACCACCAATTATCACGTTTCCTATACATATAATTGGGATATCAATCTTTTCAGGTTTTGGATTCTGAGATCTAAGTACGACAATTTTCCCATACAACCATGCCAGTGGAGCAAGTATCTTTGATGATAGTGTATCGTCGTTCCAAAATTTAGGTATTTGCAATCGTTTCATCCTCTTGAAGATTAGCTTTTTTGAGAAAGGGTTTTAAAAGAAGGTAGGTTTCTTCAAGTATCTTAGACTTTCCTTGCGCAATTTTATGTGCGCACATCGCAACATTCTCTCTCTTTTCTCGATTTTTCAGTAAATCCAATGTGTTTTTAAATAAATCCTCGTCACTTTTAATTTGTACAGCAGCATTATTGGCAAAAAATTCTCGAAAAATTTCGTTGAAATTCTTGACGCCTGGTCCCACAACTACGGCACATAGAAAATGAGAAGGCTCCAATGGATTATGGCCTCCAGCGCTCTCTTTAAGGGATCCGCCAAGAAAAACGACGTCGGATAACTTATAGAATAATGCTAACTCTCCTATGGTATCGGCTAGATATATTTCTGTTTTTTTTTCAATTCCATCATTTTTGGATCTTTGAGATACATTCAGTCCATTTTTCTTAAGGGCTTTGCTTATAGCTTTGCCACGAAACGGGTGACGAGGGACGATAATTGTAAGTAGGTTTTTAAAATATGATTTTAATTTTGAATGAACGCTTCCTATTATTTTTTCTTCATGTGGGTGGGTACTAGCCGCTAACCAAATTGTTCGATCTTTTAGATCGTTTTTTAAGGATTGATATTGCTTTTCATCTAAGAGTAATTTTTTAGCACCAAATTTTAAGTTACCGGCATAAGTTACATTTTTTGCACCTAAGCTTTTTAGTTTTTCTTCTTCTGCGTTGCTTTGTCCCAGGCATAGCTCAAAAGATGAGAGTAGTTTTCTGATAAAATTGGGAAATATTTTCCAAATTCGATATGATTTTTCGGACACTCTTCCGTTTAATAGGATCATGGGTGCTTGTGTTTTTTGGGTTTCGGTTACCAAATTAGGCCATAATTCTGATTCGATCCATAGAGCTAAGCTTGGTTTCCAGAATTTAAGAAACCGCCTTACTGCAATTGTTAAATCTACAGGAACGTATTGATGTATTGTCCTTTCAGGTATTTTTTTGGATAAAATTTTTGCCGCCGTAATGGTTCCGGTTGTGATTAGTACGTGTATGTTTTGATAGTCAGCAACTATTTTATTTACCAAGGATAAAGTTGAAAGCGATTCACCGACGCTAGCACAGTGAATCCAAATTATAGGGCCGTTAGGCCTTAAATGGTTGGTTTTNCCTAATCTTTCGGAAATTCTTGCACGATCTTCTTTATTGATTTTTAAACGGTACAAAAGAGTTAAAAGAATAAAAGGTAAAAGCAAAAAAGTAAAAAGACGATAGATTATTATCATTTTGCTGCTTTCCCTTCTTCTTTCAACATCTTAAAATTGTGCCCGCAAAGAGCATCCGAAATTTCTGTAAGGTTGTTAAGTTTGTTGGTGATTTTTTCTCTGATTCTTTCTTTTTGTGATTTTGTTATTTTTCTAGGAACGTTGATTGGNTTACCCCAAATAAAAACGCCAGAACCAAAGGGTAATGTCATCTGAAATTTATCCCAGCTAGAAATGATTTTTCTTTTTGTTGAGGAATAGGTAACTGGAATTATGGGAGATCCAGAAATTTGTGCTAAATTGACTATTCCTATGGAACATTTCATACGTGGACCTCTAGGCCCATCTGGAGTTATCCCTACACATTCCTTTTGCTTTAGAATTCCTAGCATTCTTCTCATTGCCNCCATCCCACCGTGTTTTGTCGATCCTGTTATTGATTGAATTCCTAAGTAGCGAACAGTTTTCGAGATGAGTTGACCGTCTTTGTGTTTAGAAATTAGCATATGGATTGGTATGTTCTTTTTCCAGCAGTAAGGCATCATTAATAGTCTTCCGTGCCAGAAGCATAATATGAAGGGTTTCTTTTTGTTCCATCTTTTTTCAAATGCTTTATTTCCAAGAAATTGCCAGCTATTAGTTATAAAACAAAGGCGCATATATGAAAAAACTAACCAGCACGCTAGCTTTATTATTAGTGAATGATTCAGAATTTTTTTAATCATTCTTTTCTTGTTCAGCNAATTGTTGAGTGTAAAGACGAGAATAAACCCCTTCGTTCTTCAGTAGCTCGAAGTGGGTTCCGCTTTCTGCTATTTTTCCTGAATCAATAACATAAATGGTGTCTGCATTTATTACGGTTGATAGTCGATGCGCAATGACCAATGTTGTTCTATTCTTCATCAGCTCGAGTAATGCCTCTTGTACATATCGTTCTGACTCCGNATCTAATGATGAGGTTGCTTCGTCCAATAAGAGAATTGGAGCATTTTTTAACATAGCCCTTGCAATCGCAATACGCTGTCTTTGNCCACCGGAAAGTTTTACGCCGTGTTCACCAACAGTAGTATTATAGCCATTTGGGAGTTTGGTTATAAAGTCATGTGAGGCTGATTTTTTTGCCGCAGCAATTATTTCTTCCTCTGAGCTATCTAGTTTTCCATAAGCAATATTCGATCGGATGGTATCGTCAAAAAGATTTATTTCTTGGCTTACAAGGGCCATCGACGATCTTAATGATCCGATCTTGATTTCCTTAATATCTATTCCGTCTATTTCTACCTGACCTTTCTCTACTTCAAAAAAGCGTGGTATTAAATTCAAGATGGTTGATTTTCCTGCACCAGAGGGTCCGACAAGGGCAATCTTTTTTCCGCGAGGTATGAGAAGAGAAATTTTCTTAAGTATATAATCTTTATTTTCGTAAGCAAATTCCACGTTTTTAAATTCGATGGTACCTTTAACATTCTCTATTGTTTTCGAATTATTACGATCTTGAATTTTTGGTTCTATGTCTAATATTCTAAACAATCGTTCGGCGGAAGCCAAACCGTCTTGTAGTACACTATTTAACCCCGCTAAACTTTTTAGTGGCCTATACGCGAGAAAAAATGCAGTAAGGAAAGAGAAAAAAGTTCCGGGGGTGGTTTCACCATCTATGACTTTGATTCCTCCGTATAGAACTACTCCAGCAACGGCAATTCCTCCTAGTGTTTCCATAATAGGTCGAAGGATAGTGCTTCGTCTAGAGCTTTTAAAAATTAATCTTGTAATTTCATCAATATAATCTCTTGCCCTTTCGCCTTCGTATCCTTCCATACCGTATGCCTTTACTTGTCGCGATCCCTGGAACGTTTGATTAAGTAGAGTACTAAACTCGCCAATTTTATTTTGAGTAGCGGCTGAAATTTTTCGCATCATTCTTCCTATTCTTGTTATCGGGTAGATCGCAAGGGGAAAAATCAAGAAGGCGATCGATGCTAGTTCCCAGTCACGATAGAACATCAAAGCCACAAGGAAGATCAAGGTCAATGTATCTTTGGCAATACCCGTTAAGGTAGTCGTAACGGAATGTCTTAGTCTATTAACGTCACTTATAAATCTTGCGACAAGGTTTCCAGATGGGTTGTTATGAAAAAAGGAAAGATCGGCCTTCATTAGACTCGCGTACATATCTTTTTGAATATCTGCGATTGTTCTTTGTCCAACCAGCAGCATAAGAACTGATTGACCAAATTCCGAAAACCCTTTAACGATAGCTATAATTAAAACGGCTATTGGAAGAATCATTAGCATGTCCTTATTTTTATCCAGAAAAACATCATCAAGAACCGGTTGCATTATCCATGCGTTTGCGGCGGTTGTTGCCGCAGCAAAAACCATACAAATAACTGCCATAGCTATATAGAATTTATAAGATCGAACGTAATCGTTGAACAACCTCTTGACTAAGGGCAGAGTTTTACTTTTCTGAATTTTGTTTATTTCTTCCATTAATTCTTTAGAACATTTTTAGTTTACGTCAATAAATGAGGTTTTAAAGCAGAAAACGCTATTTTTGCGTCGCATATCTTATTATTTTTTCATGTAGTTTAGGATTGGCAGCAACGATTGTTTCGTGTTCAACATTTTTTTGATTGTATGATATTCTTTCTCCGTTGATTTGTGTTAGGTATCCACCCGCCTCTTCGATTATTACGTGGGCTGCGGCAATGTCCCAGTCACTCTTTTTTGAAACAGAGATTGCTGCGTCCCCAGATCCCATAGCTACTAGAGACAGTTTATAAGCAATTGAACTTATAGACTGTACGCGAAATTGGAGAGGTTTCGTGATGTGTTGCAGCTTGGAAACTTCTTGCTGACTAATGTAAATTTTGGATTCCTTTAATCGATCTAAATTACTAACCTTTATTTTTTTCTTTCCCTCTTTAGCACCTTTTCCTGCAAGAGCATGAAAGAATTCGCCTGTTTGGGGGTTAAAAACGACACCAATTGTAGGCTTATTATTAACAAGCAGGGCTGCAGAAATTGAGTATTCTGGCTTATTTTTTAAATAAGCTCTCGTGCCGTCAATAGGATCTATAACCCAAACCTTTCTTTTTTGGAGTCGCTCCATATTGTCTGGGCTTTCTTCAGATAACCATCCATACTCAGATCCATTTTTCAAAAGTCTTTTCTTTAAGAATTGGTTGATTTTTATATCAACCTCACTTACTGGTTCACCTAGATTTTTTTTCCATTGTTTTTTTGTTTTGCCAAAGAATTTTTTAGCAATGGTTCCGGCTTTTTGTACTGCATTTATTAACAGCTCATAATCATAATCTAGTTCTGTATCCACCTGTCTATTGTCCTGCTATTATCATTCCTTCGACACGAATCGTCGGTGCGTCGGTTCCGTAATGAAACTGAAGATCATTTGCTGCTGATAAATTTTTAAACATATTTNTTAAATTTCCAGCTATGGTGACCTCACTTACTGGAAAAGCAATTTCACCGTTTTTCATCCAATATCCGCATGCNCCACGGCTGTAGTCACCTGTTATTAGATTGACAGCAGTTCCCATTAGNTCGGTAACATAGAAACATTCATTTGTCTCTGCAATTAGTTTTTTTGGGCTCAGCTTTCCGGGTGATAGATATAAATTTGTGGANGCTGGTTCTGGAGAAGTTGATATAGTTCTTGAAGCATTTCCAGTAGTCTTTAATCCTAGCTTTCGTGCTGTTCTAAGATCGAGCAACCATGTTTTAAGTTCCCCGTTTTTTACAATATCTAACTTTTTGCCAGCAATGCCTTCTGTGTCGAATGGTCTTGATTTTAATCCCTTTTGTTTTATCGGATCGTCTATAATAGAAATATCTTTAGAGAATATTAGTTTATGCAGATCATTATTTAGAAAACTAATTCCTTTAGAAATTAAATTTCCATTAATCGCGTCACCTAAGTTCTTTATAACACTTGCAGCAACGCGCGGATCAAAGATGATTGGCGCTTTTATTGTTTTAATTTTNCTTGNATTAAGTCTTTTAATNGCTTTTTCGCCAGCACTAATCCCAATTTTCTTTAAATCCCCAAGGTCTTTTTTGAATACTGTTGATCTGTATTCGTAATCTCTTTCCATGCTACCACCTTTTTTTGCTAGCACATTAACGAATATTTTGTGTTTAGTTTGAGNGTAATGATCAAGAAATCCGTTACTTCCNATTAGCCAGGTTTTAGTTTTTTCCCAATCAGCTATACATCCTTCGGAGTTGGTTATCCCTTTTACGCTACGAGCTGCGTTTTCTACCGTTACGGCCCTTTCTTCCAATTGTTTCTCTGTTGGTATTGCAGGATCATAAGTTTTNAGNNNTCTCTTTATTTTTTTAGTTTTTTCTNTTTCTTTGGCTAAGCCAATATTTGGATCTTTAGGAGTTGCTTCGGACATCGATATGGCTGATTCTATCGTTCTCTTTACTGATTCACGAGAAAGATTAGAGGATGAGACAACAGATTGGCTTTTATTTTTGATGACTCGTAAGCTAAAATATCTTGTATNTGATTTGAAAATTTTTTCTTTTTTTCCTAAACGAAATGCAGCCGACATTTGGGTGTTTTCATATAAAACAGCATCTGCCTCATCGACTCCTATTTTCAGNGTTTTATCAAGNAGATTTTCGAGAAATGATTTTGGATTGTAGGTTTTTTTCATAATTGTTGGTATGTTAGAGTTTCTCTGATAAAATTTTTATAATAATCTATTATTCTTAATGGTTCTTTGTATGGCAAGCTTTTGGGTCATTGGTGGTGAGTATACTGATACAACTTTTACTAAACTGATCGCCGGTAAGAAGAAAGAGAAATATGGACCATTTCGAACTTACGATCAAGCCTTTGCTATTTGGTCAGAAAAATCATGGAAGACTTTCGACGACTGTTTTATCCGTTATAAGATAATAAAAAAAAAGAGTAGATAAAGATTTTTTTAAGACCTTTTTTAAGATCTTTTTTNTACAAATCTCTATAAAATGATAGCNGCTAACATTGCTAGNCCAACCCANNGGTTNGATTTAAATCTTGAAANACAATTTTTTGGATCATTTATTTCTAANGTGTAGATTTGCCACATTAAGTGCAGAAAAATAACCGTGGTTATTAAGTAGAAACTGGNTGTTAATTGAAAAACAATCCCAGTTGAAACTAAATTTAAGATCATNAAAAGATAAAGCATGCATAGGCAAAGTTTTGTTTTTTTGNCGAATAAAATNGCAGTAGATTTTATTCCTATCTTTACNTCTGTTTTTTTATCTTGATGAGCATAAATTGTATCGTAGCCTATGGTCCAAAAAATACATGCCGCATAAAGGAAGAATATTTCGGGGTCTAGTGTATTCTTGATAGAGGCATAGCCCATAAGAACTCCCCAGTTGAAAATAATTCCTAAGAACAATTGAGGAAAGTAGGTGATTCTTTTCATATAAGGATAGAGCACTATTAAAGGAATGATCGCGAGTCCAAGAATGACAACGATTTGGTTTAATTGTATTAATATCAGAAGTCCTATAATTAGGAGAAATAGTAAAAAATAATAGGCCTCTTTTAGGGTTAGCTGTTCATTTGCTAGGGGCCGATCTTTGGTTCTGACTGTTTTCTTGTCAAGATTTCTATCAACAATATCGTTAATTATACAACCGGCACTTCTCATGGTAATAGCGCCCAATGTGAATAATGTAAAAATTTCTAAATTTATTTGATCGCTCGCAATTGTTATCCCTAGTAGACATGGAAAGAGCAGCAAGAAAATACCTATCGGGTTGTNTAGGCGTGCTAAATTTATTAGCAACCATATTTTATTTTTAATCCNATCCATTTTAAATAGTCAAATTTGTTTGTTAACCTTACAATAAATTGCTTAACTTCAAAATTAATTAAAGTTTTCTAGAGCNTTCTGATGAAAAAAAGTAGAACCAGAATTTATACAGAAAAAAAATTGATACTTGGGNATATAGTTGAGATATCTTCAGCNAAATTTCANCATGTTTCCCGTGTTTTGAGGATAAAAAAGGGAGACATCGTTTCTTTGTTTAATTGTTTGGATGGAGAATTCTTGGCAGAAGTAGTTTTTTTGAAAAAAAGAAGTTGTGATGCAAAGATCATAAAAAGGATTAGAAGGGAAGAATNACAAAATGATATATGGATTCTTTTTGCGCCCATTAAGAAAATTAGGCTAGACTTCTTGATACAAAAAGTTACGGAACTCGGAGTTTCNGGAATATNTCCAGTTTTTACAAGGAATACAATTGTTAGTCGAGTTAGTCAGCAGCGNATGAAAANATATGCAATCAGTGCCTCGGAACAAACTGACAGGCTATCCNTNCCAGAANTTTTTTCTTCTGCAAAATTAACTAAAGNAATTGATCNTTGGCCTCAAGGAAGAAAATTATTGGTTTGTGATGAAACTGGNAANGGAAAATCGATGATTGAAACTTTNTCGATGAAAATTTTTGATAATGTNTCTCAGTGGGCTATTTTGATTGGACCGGAAGGTGGATTTGAGAAGNCCGAAATTGAATTTTTGGCTAACCAGAATTTTGTCACTCTTGTTTCATTGGGACCAAGACTATTAAGGGCCGATACTGCGGCCATAGCCTCATTATCTTGTTGGCAATCTGTTCGTGGTGATTGGAAAAGAGCATCCTGATGGTTGGAAAAACCGGAAACCTTAATAATGAGGATTTAACTGAATATTTCGTTAAGGGATGCAAACTTAAGAAAGATTTTTCAATTGGCACAGAACACGAGAAATTTGGATATTATTTAAACGACTTGAGGCCGCTGCCTTATTCAGGGAACAGGAATGGAATTCAAGATCTCCTAAAATGTCTTACTGATTTTGGGTGGAAGNCGGTTAAGGAAAATAATNAAANCATCGGTTTGTCTCGCGGAGATGCCTCNATTACCTTGGAACCCGGAGGTCAAATCGAATTATCNGGCGCAANACTGAAAACTGTGCATGAGACTTGNAGNGAGGTTCANGGACATTTGGATGAAATGAAGAAAATTTGTGCCCCTCTTGGTTTTGGTCTACTTGGTATTGGTTTTTTACCAAAATGGAAACGAGGTGATATTTCATGGATGCCAAAATCACNGTATCAAATAATGCGAAAATATATGCCAAAAAAAGGATCATTAGGCCATGATATGATGCTAAGAACTTGTACGGTTCAAGTGAATTTGGATTATAAATCTGAAGCCGACATGGTTTTAAAATTTCGTTTAGGTTTAGCATTTCAACCTATTGTNACTGCCCTCTTTTCTAANTCACCNTTNAAGGAAGGTAAAAAAAATAATTTTTTAAGCTACAGAAGTTACGTTTGGAGCAAAACCGATCCNGANAGNTGNGGTATGCTCCCCTTTGTTTTTGACGACGGATTTTCTTTNGAACGTTACAGAAACTATGCTTTAGATGTNCCAATGTATTTTGTTGTCCGGAACGGAAAGTATATAGATGTTTCTGGNGAATCTTTTCGNGANTTTATGCAAGGAANNCTTCGNTCAATGCCAGGNGAATACCCCTCTATCAAGGATTGGGAAAATCATCTTTCAACACTTTTNCCCGAAGTTAGGTTGAAACAATTTTTAGAGATGCGCGGAGCTGACGCTGGTCCATGGCAAAGTCTTTGTGCTTTGCCAGCTTTTTGGACGGGAATTTTGTATAGCGAGTCTTCACTTTGCGCTGCTTGGGATATAGTAAAAAAATTTTCATCGGAAGATATTCTTGGTCTGTATAAGAGCGTTCCTCGTGATGGNTTCAAAACAAAATTCAGAAAAAAAAATATATTGGGTTTGACTAAAGAGATTTTAAAAATCTCCCGGTCGGGTTTGATTGAGCGNAAAAGAATGGATAAGAACAAGAAAGATGAAGCCCATTTTTTGGATCCATTATTTTTAAGAGTTAAAGAGAAAAAAACTTCATCAGAAGAACTTTTGAAGGAATTTGACACTAAATGGAAAAAAAATATTGATAACTTCTATCATTATAGTGCTTATTTACTAACATAGGTTTTTAGTTTGGAAGGATTGTGAGATGAAAAAGTGTCGAACGCTAAATGAGGTGAGAAAAAATATTGATACTATTGACAATCAAATTGCCAAACTTCTTATCAAAAGAAGCTCTTTTGTTTTGCAGGCAACTTATTTCAAGACAAAAAAATCGCAGCTGATTGATCGGAAAAGGATTGCAAGAATTATTAAACGTGTGAGCAATATAGCTAAGAAGCAGAAACTTTCACCAATAATAGTTGAGAAAGTTTTTAGGAAAATGATTAATCAGTTTATTCTTTTAGAGACTAAGGAATTTAATCGCATAAACAAGAAGCGGTGATTATTGATTACAAAAACAGCCCAAAGCCCCACGATCTAAAAAGATAGAAGAAAAAGATCGCCGATAAAAAACACAATGGAGTCCCAGTTATGAAATTCCTTAAAGCTTGCCGGAAGGGAGAGGGGCTTTTCCTGTCTC